>DATCYV010000112.1:0-29592 GCA_036526215.1 Saccharimonadales bacterium (SeqCode) | reverse complement strand
GAGCCTGTCCAGATGCAAGCCCTTAAAAACAAAGTACACCAGCGCCGCCACGATCACAAAAGTAAGCAAACTGTACACAAATGCACCCCAGCCAAAGACGGCCGACTTGCCATTAAACTGCACATGCGCTACCTTTTGCGCCAGTGTGCCCTGCCCCGGCAGCAGCAAGCCTGTAGCCGGGTTAATAAAACTCGTTACAAGTTGGTCGACCAATGTTTTGGCTTGGGTACCCAAAACCAAACCGATAGCCAGACCAACCACGCTCTGTTCACGCAAAAACTCAACAAATCCATTGAATTGTTTGCGAACAGAAGTTGTTTCGCGCAGCCGGTCCAAGGCCTTCTCGGCTCTAGCGGCACGGGCTTCGGCCGCCTGCGCGCGCTCAGCCATAGAGGACGTTTTAGACGTTTTATTAGCTGACTTCGCCGGCTTCTTAGCCGGAACCACCGTTGAATCTTTAGCTCTTTTGGTAGTTGCCATGCAGTTAACTCCTACTCCACCCTATGTTATCTTATTCTGCTACATCCGGTCGGGCGCGACAATACCCAAGAGCCCTAAGCCATCCTTTAGAACGTCGGCGTACAGACCGACCAGCACAGCACGCACCGGCTCTCGCTCATCACCAACCACACGGTTATGCTCATAAAAACGGTTGAACACCTGAGCTAACTCGTACAAATAAGTACACACATAATGTGGCATCATCTCGTCGACAGCTTTTTGAATAACTTCCGGGTATTCGCTGATTTTGCGGGCGAGACTACGCTCACCCCCATCGAGCAAATCATGTATGCGCGCTACCGGCTGGGCGGCCGCCTTTGTCAAAATGCTCCGCGCCCTGGCGTGGGCGTATTGCAGGTACGGACCCGAGTTACCCTCAAGGCTAACCGACTCTTCTGGATCATAAATAATATCCGGTCCAATGCGCTGTTTAAGAAAGGCATACTTAACAGCACCAAGCACTGCACTCTCATCTTCGCGCCCCGTGGCCTGACGGTTGGCACTAGCCGCGGCATCGAGCACGTCACCAGCACGCAGAATGTTGCCCTTGCGTGAACTCATCTTGACGCCGCCCCTCATCTTGAGCACACCATGTGTCAGATGGCTCGTGGCCTTAGTCAGCTCAGGGGCAAACTGTTCAATGCTCTTGAGAACCACCGCCATGTACTGTCCCTGGCCGTTGTCGGTAATCACTACTGAACGGTCAAAATTGTAGTCCTGCTTTTTGAGCATAATCAGGCCGACGTCTTTGGCTTCGTATGTGGGAATGCCCTGGGAGTTAATGAACACGCGGGTGTGCAGACCATACGGCTCGCCCTTGAACACGACGGCGCCGTCACTTTCTTCGTACACCCCTTTGGCAAGGTGTTCGCGGACCGTTTTAAGACCAACCGGCGCGCATATGCTCTCTGGATAGTATTTTTCAAACGGCGTACCAATACGGTCATAGAAGACATCAAATGCTTCATAGCTCCACTGGCGGCAAGTCCAATAGATTTGCGCAAACGGCGAATCGTGGTCACTTTGCTCATGCAATTGGTACACGCGTTTGTTCAGGGCAACGATTTGCTCCTTGGCGGCTTCGTCATCATCGTAGGCATTGTTGCCCTTTACGTAGCAGCCCGCCATCCAGACTGATCGCTCGGCCTCGGGTATATCGGCCAGCTTTTCGGGGTGTTCACCGCCGAGGTCCTGGAGCATCGCCCACATAGTTTTGCCCACATGCAAACCAACGTCGCCGCCAAAGTTTACGCGGTGTACTTCGCCGCCTGCAGCCTCAAGCAAACTACCAATAGCATAGCCTACCACACTGGTATACAGGTGCCCTGCGTGCAAAATCTTGAACGGATTTGGATCAGAGTACTCGGCTACAACCACCTGCCCTTTGTATGTCGTAGGCTTGTTTGTCGGGGCCTGCAAAGCAAGCTCACCGAGCGAAGCATCGCTGAGCGTAATATTCACAAAGCCAGGGCCAGCGATGGTAACGTCCTTGACCTGATCGCCCATTTTTTCTTTAAGAGCGGCAACCAATACTTCAGCAACCTCGCGCGGAGAGCGACGCAAGCGGCCAGCCAATTGCATTGCGACGTTGGTGGCATAATCCCCAAACTGTTCGTCTGGGCGCGTAAGCTCGGGCTGGACGTCGACGTCAAACTCATCCCGAATTACGCTCTCGAGCGCTGATTGTATTGTTTGCATAGTGACATCATTATAACAGATTGCAAACCCAGAACATTACAAGGACGCACCCCATTAGTACTAGACGTTTCTTGTCCGGTTCGCCAAAGAGGTTGGCTTAACCTAGGGGTGATGTAGCCGCCGCTATATACCGCTTTGGCACACAAGCGGTTGACAAAACCACTACCAACGGCTACAATACCACTATCACCATGACTGGGCAGGCCTAAGGTTTCGACCGACCGCTACTCCCAGTCTTTTTTGTTGGCTTATATTCTAACTTCCTGCGCAGTTGGTTAGTCCTAACAATTTCCTTGGTGAACCTACGTAGTAGCTTGGAGAATTTGTCATTTGGCACCATAAGGTGAAACAGTTTATCTTTCTCTTGGAGATATTCAACCAGGCAATGGAAATCGCCGTCCCCGCTTACGATGATTGCTTTGTCATAATCGTCTATGACTTTAGCGGCAGACCAAAGGACTAGCTCGGCATCAACATTGCCCTTCACCACAATCTGACCGTTAGCCTTGTATTCGGTGGTTGGTTTTAGGATCAAGTGGTAGCCATAACTCTGTAGTCGATCGTAAAGAGACTCTTGCCCGGCCATTTGGCCAATGAATAGGTACGCTCTCTGCACACCATACTTGTTCTTTAGGTACAGGCGTAACTTACGAAAATCTAGTTTCCAGCCAGCGCTTTGAGTGCCAAGGTTGAGGTTTTGGCTGTCAATGAAGGCGTAGACGATGGGCTGTTTATTGCGAGAGTTGCTCATGGTTTTGTATTCTACAGCTGCTTGCTGCCACCGACAAGGGGATGGTTGGCGAAGCGCCAGCTAGCCGCCGTTATGGGCGAGTTAGAGCAGTCCGCGGATCGTGGTCAGGAAGTCCGTGGCGATCTTCCGGGCGAGGATCAGCGATCCTGCCGCCGAAGGGTGAATCTGATCGGTCCCCACCGCGATGTCACGATCTCCGTCTCCGGCCGTTGCCCCCGAGTAGCCGGTACCGAACAGCCATGAGGTGCGGTTGAACGACCCGTGGTTCATCGAGCCGCCAGCATTGCTCACCGTCTGCGTGCACTGGTAGACCCCACCCTGGTAGGTGACCAGGTCGCCGACCGCGTAGTTGGCGCCGCCAGCGTAGGCAGGCGTGGACGCCAGGTACCCGCCGCAGGGGTCGTCCCAGCCGATCACGTTCGGGGCGGCCAGCGCAGCGGCCTTGACGGCGGCGGTGTTCGCGGCCCGGTTCGCGGCCAGCGTTGTGTTTGCCGCGGTCTGCTGCGGCCCGATCACGTAGATCGGAACGTTCGGTAAGGCGACCTGGTAGGCGGCAAATGCCGCCGTTGCTGCGGCCTGCACTGATGCAGCCAAGGAATCGTCATTGATCGACCCGTAAATGATGACGGCATCCGGGTTGAACGTCTGAACGGCCGAAACGCGAGTGGCAGAGCCGAACGTGTTGGAACCTGCAACGTACCCGGATCCGGCGGTTCCGAACAGAGCGACATCACCGCCCAGTAGGGCGGCCAGGTGCGGGCCGATGCAGTCGCTGTTGGCCAGCGACAAGTAACCGCCATCGATGTAGGAGTCCCCGACGACGGCGATCCGGTAGGGCGGAGGTGGAGTCTTCTGCACAGAGCATCCCGGCGCCGCCCGGATCCCTCGGAAGGAGGCGTTGATCCACAGCACCTTGATCCGACGCTGTCCTGCACTCACAGGGATGTTCATGTAGTACGTGCTGCCAGCGGTGGTTGACAGTGCCCCCGGAGCCACGAACCATGCCGTTGTGGGAGCACCGTCGAGCCACACCCAGAACTTCTCGGAGTTGCTCGACGAGCACCGCCACTTCACCTCGACGGCCGTCGCAGCCCCGGTGTTGATGTCGAACTCGACGCCCCACTCCTGGTAGATGCTCCAGGTGTTGTACTGGAAACCGGACGGGTCGTTCCATGCCGTGTTGGCCTGGAGGATCGTCAGGCGGCTGGACTCGTCGGGCTGGTAGTCGTAGTTCGGGCTGATCCCCGTGGTTGCAGAGAACGTGATCGCTGGAGGGCTAGCCATGACGTTCGGGTATGCGTCGAGGACGCTCCTACCGCGCATGATCCGCCCGAGGGCGACCGCTTTCTTGGTGGCATACGTCCCACTAAACGCCGTATCTGCCGCAAGGGTTGCGGGAGTCATTGTTGCGGCTGTCCCCAGCCCGAGGTTTGTCCTGGCCGTAGCTGGTGTAGCTACATCACTCAGGTTATTGGCTGCCTGCAGGGATCCGTCTGCTTTGGTAAGTGAAGCCTGGGTGGCTGTATCGAGCTTAGTTTTGGGCAGGACACCGTCTTGGATGTGGGCAGCACCGACTGAGCCGGGTTTGAGGCTGCCGTCAGTGTTGTGGGCTTGGGCTAGGTAGTCATTGAGGATACTGCCCCAGGTGCCGTTGTCTTGGCCGGGGGTTGGTAGTCGTGACATGGTGTTGGTTTACTCCTTCTACTATGGTTTCCTGGTTTGGGCTCAGGGTGCTCTATATGCTAGTGGTTATTGTAGGGCAATATAGCCCCCCCCCGCAAGGGGGGGGACACGCACTAATCACGCGGCTTGATGCGGCTCAAGCGAGTACTGTACCAAAAGACAGCATACAGCGACATGAGCAGTACAAAAAAGCTAGTCGTCGTCGTCAGCGCCTGCGGGTGTTCTCGCGGGTTTAACACACGGTCCGAGACGTCAATTAATACTGACGCAGGATTCGTAATAAGATCCCAAGTATTCCAACGCAACTCGCGTCCGATATAAATTGCGAAACTACAGATGAGCACCACCAGAGCAATTAAGCCACCAGCCTGCCTGGATCGCAAACGCTTGAGCAATTCCTGATGCACAATAAATAGACTCAAAAATCCCAGCATGACACCGTTGATGATGAATGACGTGAACATCACCACACCATAGAGTACGTCCGTTTGCCCGAGCGTTTGTATATGAATAAAATCGCTGATCATGTAGAAGGTGTTCGGCAAGAATACCAGCCACACCGCCGTTACGAACATCGCATACCAGCTCGACCAAAGCCGTCGAAGCAAGACACCCTCGAGCCAGAGCGTAGCCAGCAAAGAAACCCAGGCTAGTGTTAAATTCCATATAAGGTAGCTGAACTCATAGCTGTGATTCTTCCAGGCATCCAACAAAAACAGTCCAACACTAACAAGGCTGGACGCTCCCAACACAAGGTAAATCCTCACGCGCGCAGACAAGAAAAACCGCTGCATACTCTTATTATACTGCAAGTGTCAGACCAAGCTCAAAGCACGCCCCGCCACCCTGGTTATTGCAAGCTGTCAGTGTGGCGCTATTTGCCTCGGCGATCTCTTTGGCTAAAGCCAGGCCCAAGCCATACCCGGCAACTTTGGCCGAGCGCGCTTTGTCTCCCCTGTACAGGCGGTTAAAAATATGTGGCAAATCGCCGGCTGCAATACCCGGGCCTTTATCCTTCACCGCTAGCAGATAGACACCACCGCGCTTCTTACCCTGTAGTAGCACTTCACCGCCCGTCGCGCCGTATTTCAGTGCGTTATCAAGCAATATATTCAGCAGCTGAACTATACTGTCGTGGTGCACGAGTACTCTGGCTGGATCAATTTGAAGTTCAATGTGCACATTTTTGGTGCGCGCCACAGCCTGCAAAGGGTTAATTGATGTGTCTATTATCGACCGCACGTTTGCTGGCATACGCGTGAGCGATACTTGCCCATATTGGTGCAGTGCAAGCAAATTGCCAGATAGCCGCTCTAAGCGCTGGATCTCCTCTAAGTTACTGATCAACTGCTCGCGTGCTTCGTCTTCAGTAAAGTGTTTTTGGCGCAGAAATACCTCATTTTCAAGCCGCATGTTAGCAAGCGGTGTTCGCAATTCGTGACTAGCATCCGCCGTAAACCGTGCCTGCGCCTCGTGCGCTTCTTCGATGGGACGCAGTGTCCGCCCGGCAAACCAGTAGCTCAAGATACCACCAATGGCGAGCGCCCCAAGATTGATGATGAGCAAGCCGTCATTTAAATGTCGGCGTACCTGCTCTACCTGGTTATCCTGGATGGTATTAATGGCGTTCTCTGGTCGCTTGCCAATCTGGGCCTCAAAAAACTGAACTACCCACTGGCGCACTTCAGACCGCTGCTCGGTATTCGCTCGCAAAAATTCGTGTTCGGCATACACGCGCACGCTCATAGTCACCATGAGGTTGAACAAAACGATAATCCCCAAATAAAAGAGCGTCAGCTTAAGCCGAGCCGACCGGAACATATTGAGGCGCTCACTCCACCTTGTAGCCATAGCCCCTCACGGTATGGATTACAGCATCGCCGCCGCCAATCTTTTTGCGCACGTTGGCAATAAACGTTTCGACCGTGTTGTGTTGCACACGCTCTTCGTCGGCCCAAATATGGTCAAGCAGCTGGTCTTTGCTGACTACTTCGCCCTTGTGACGTAGCAAATATTCAATAAGTTGGAACTCTTTGGCAGTCAAATGCACTGGCCTACCCTTTATTTCAATCGTTTTGGCTATCACATCAAGAAGCAAGTCACCGCTCTTAAGAATGTTGCCGCCATGGGCCCGCGGCCGGCGCAGCAAAGCACGGACCCGCGCAAGCAGCTCGTCAAACGAAAACGGCTTGGGTAAGTAATCGTCTGCACCAGCGTCCAGTCCAACCACTCGGTCACCAATCGTCGAGCGCGCAGTCAGCATCAAAATAGGCGCTTGCTCACCACTTTCGCGCCAGAGCCTGACAAGTTCCGGACCATCGTATTTGCCGGGGACCATCCAATCGAGAAGTACGAGGTCATAGGCGTTAGCCGCCGCCAATGTCGCGGCACTATCGCTATCAAATGCCAGATCAACAATGTAGCCTTCCGAGGCCAAACCCTTTTCTAAGCTCTTGGCAATTTTTACCTCGTCTTCAACCACTAAAATACGCATATTACCTTAATCATATCACTGCTGTACTGCAGGATAGCTGGATAAATAATACCGCGGATCTCAGCTGCCATCTCCCTAATGCTCAGACACTTTGCTACGCAAAAAAATCGCCGGGAGGCCTCTGTCACCTGAGCGCCGCACTCTCTAACTAGACCAGCTCCTTCTTGAGCTTCTCGACAAGGGCAACCGGCGTCGGGTTAACACCATTCAAAATGCCAAGATACACGCTGACAAAATCACCCATCGCAAACGACCATAAAAGCTGTTTAAGCAGCGTATCGCCCTTTGGCTCGACAACAATTGGCGCCGGTCGCATGCCCGACAGCAAACGCTCAGATACCTCAAAACGCTTTTGCACCCGTGGATGTTCCAACTTTGAGCGGATCTCGACCACAGTAAACGGCTTATCGGTTGGGTGGCTCGACCAGCCGATAAATTCATTGTGGTTAAACTCTGGGTACTGATTACACCACGCCGTATTCTTGGCATTTTCGTTCATACAGATCTTCCATTTGTTGGCCGCAGGAAAGAGCTTGGGGCCAGCATACACAATAACCGTTTTGCCCATAAGCTCCAGCGCAATTTGCTTGGCAGGGTTTTGGGCGGTGGGCACATCTGGCCCAAACTGCGTGATTTCACCTTTAAGCCAATCGCGCGCCTCGGCCAGGTCGCTCGCCCTTTGCACCGTTAAGCCATGCGGCTCAAGTATCTTTACAAACGCATTTACAAAGTAAAACGTCGCCATTCTTGGCTGAATACC
This sequence comes from Saccharimonadales bacterium (SeqCode), assembly GCA_036526215.1. Classification (GTDB taxonomy): domain Bacteria; phylum Patescibacteriota; class Saccharimonadia; order Saccharimonadales; family UBA4665; genus JARIHD01. The sequence continues at coordinate 21,705 of DATCYV010000112.1, read as the reverse complement.
AGTGGGTATAGCATAGATTGGGTAGCCTTTTTCTTTGGCGATATCGGCGAGTTTACCACCGGCAGCGATTACCACAATTTGAGCACCCTTATCCTCAGCCTGGCGCAGCGCTTCAATCGTCTCTTCGGTATTACCCGAGTAGCTTGACGAAATAAACAAGGTTTTTCCACCAACGTATGCCGGGATATCGTAATTTCGCACTATTTCAAACGGAACCGTCAGCTGCGGCCACGAATTCACAATAACACCCGGAAGTGCCGATCCGCCCATACCAGCCAGCACAACGTTTTCAATTGGGGCAGTGGGAGTAAACTGCGCATCAAACGTACGATCGAGGTATTCCCACTGCCGGCCAGAAACACCAAGCGCATCTTGCGGATCCCGCTCGTGAATTAATTTAAGGTCATCTAGCATACAGTTATACTCCTTGTGCTAATATGGTAGTGTCATATAGTATACTACTAAAAGATACGTTAAGTGGGGGAACAATAATGTTTGGGCACGATGATCAAATGCAGCAGAACGCATCTGCAATAACGCCAACCGACCAAGACCTTGGCGCAGCTGCTACCGCACCGGCCGTTGGTAATGACGCAGGTGAATATATCGACAGCGACTCGCCAATGCCCGCTGGTATCACGTCGCCAAGCGGCGTTATGCCATCAGCAGCGGCAGCAGCCGCTACCGCACCAGTGGCCTCCGCCGACGACACGGCTCCAGCCGCCCTGCCTGATGTAGTGGCAAATGCCAACGAACTGCTCGGTCTCAAACAACAAGCCCTGCAGCAGCTTTCACCACTCGTCGGTCATCTCGATCAAACGCCAGAAGAAAAGTTCCGAACGACCATGATGATGATCCAGGCCGCAGACAATGCCGACCTCATTAAAACTGCCTACGACGCTGCCTTGCAAATTCCGGACGAAAAAGTCCGCGCCCAAGCATTACTCGACATCGTCAACGAAATCAACTACTTTACCCACAATACGGGTGAAGCCGAGGCCTAAAAAGTCGTATACTTACATACGTGAAGTTATCGTTGTCGCGTATAAATACAGGACTGCTTGCCGCAATCATACTCATAAACGGGTATGTAATTGTGCTGCCGATAGTTCCCCAAATAGCACTACTGCTGCATAATCGAGACAAGCGGTACATACAGCATCTTGAAACCAAGATAAACACCCCATCTCCCAAAATACAAAATGCGCCAGCCGACGATCGCCTCATTATTCCGAGCATGGGCCTCGATCAGCCCATCAATCAAGGACGCACCGCGCAAACACTCCAAAAAGGGCTATGGCTACGCCCAAACGGCAGCACCCCCGACAAAGGCAGCAACACTGTAATCGTTGGCCACCGTTTTACATACAGCAATCCAAAAGGCATACTCTACAGCCTTAATGCCGTACAGCTACACGATCACATCGGCGTATGGTGGAAAAACAAGCATTATGTATACTCAGTGGGCGAAATCAAAGAAGTTAGCCCAGACCAAACGAGCATCGAAGCCCCAACGGCCGATGCCCGACTTACCATTTATACTTGCACACCTCTCTGGATGCCCAAGAACCGCTTAGTTGTTATTGCCAATTTGGAGAAGATTGAATGAGCGACCGCATAAAATTTTGGGTCTTGCTTGGACTACTTATAGCCAGTATTGCCCTGCTCTGGTATGCGAATACAGCCGCAAACCATGTTGCCGTACAGTAACATGGTTTGCTCCTTCGTCCGTCCTATTCGTTGCTTGAGCCGCGACTGATGCGAGCTACGTCTTCGTCGTCGATCTCTTGGGCGACAACCGCCGGCTTACGACGCCAAATACGCACCACAAGGCCAATAAAGATAATAAGGCACGCCAATGTGACGATAGCCGCCACTGCAATACCCGTATTACTTAGACCTGTAGTCGTAGTGGCACAAGTACCAGCCTGCTGTTGGGCTGTCGTACATGAATAACTGCCACTTCCGTAATTACCTGTACCGTATGCTTCTGCGAAATATGATATATACATTTTGATAATTTTCTTACGTTAACCTTCATGCTTATGATATCATGGAAATGCTAATAATTAATAGTAAGTGAGGGTAACATGTTTAGCGAGTTTGGTTTTCTGGATCTGGGCGCACCAGAACTTTTGCTAATCTTCTTGATCGTGCTCTTGCTGTTCGGTGGTAAGAAGCTTCCAGAACTGGCACGCAGCGCGGGGTCTTAAGTACGTGAACTTCGGAAAGGTTTGAGCGACGGTGAACAAGCAAAAAGCCAAAAGCAAACCGGCGAGAAGACACGCTCAGAATCAGCTTCTTAGGCAAGCGATTGAGCCCCAACGGCTCCCCTTTATCGAGCATGTGTATGAACTGCGGAAGCGGCTATTTTATATTGCGCTTTCTGTGGCGGTATTTAGCGGCTTAGCCAGCATGTTCCACAAGCAGTTAACGCAGTGGCTTCTTGCGCCTGCCGGAAACCAACAGTTTATATACACATCACCAGGGGGTGGGTTTGACTTTATTGTACGCATTTGTGTGTACACTGGTTTCTTTTTGAGCATTCCAGTCATTGTCAGCCAAATACTGCTGTACTTTACTCCGCTTGTCAAAAAAGAAACCATGCATTTTTTGCATTGGGTGGGTTTTTGGTCGGCCGTTTTAGCATGTCTAGGCATGAGCTTTGGTTACTTTGTCGGGCTATCAGCCGGGCTTAATTTCTTATTGCACACGTTTTCTACCAATCAGATACAAGCACTGATTTCTGTCCAATCGTATCTCTCATTTGTACTCGTCTACTTATTGGGCGCAGCAATACTCTTTCAGCTGCCATTAATACTGCTCTTTATTAACCATATCAAGCCGCTTAAGCCCGGTATGCTCATGGGCAAGCAACGCTGGGTCATACTTATAGCATTTGTCGTTGGGGCGATGATTAGTCCGTCACCAGACGTCAAAAACCAAACCATTATGGCCGCGCCCATTATCGCCATGTATGAGTTAAGCATTGTTCTAATTTGGATGGTAAATCGCAAGCATCGACGACCAAAGAAAGTACTTGCCCTTCTCCAAAAAGATGCCGAAACGCGCGAAAAACGTGTTAATGAATTCACTAGAGCCCGCCAAACCTGGGAATCGGCAATGTCTCAGGCCATACACGAAACCAAAGCCACCGTTCTCGCCCAGTCTGAACCAGTTACTGCAGGCATTTCTCCGATGCCGCAGCTTGCATCAATTCCACAACATGCCACACGGCAGGCAAATCGACCAAGGCGCTATATCAGCGACTACAGCAAACCCGCAATCGGGCGCCCAGTATCTCCGACAACCAGGAAAATACAAATTTCCAAGTAAAGTCAGTTGACATGTGTGCGCCTGCCGTTCTACAATACGCTTAAGCTTATACAAACATATATAAAGGAAGAGATATGCTGCGAATAAACAACCTGATGGAAAAGGAAATGACCCGCAAAGAGTTCTTAGCCACCCTTGGCTTTGGCGCTGCAACAATCATGGGCTTCTCTACCCTGCTGCAACTCCTCGGCAAGAAGAATCCTTTTCACCAAACATCATCCTTCGGCTACGGCGGTGGCGCGTACGGTGGCGAAAAGCGCAAAGCATAACGTAAACTAAGTTTTCGCGTAAAAGATCTAACGCCATTGCATTATTGAATAAATGCGATGGCGTTAGTCTTGTATCTACCCCGTTCAGACCTAGCTCAAGCCGTTCATAGCTGTTGATACTTACTTGCTCAAGAAAAGACCGGGCGCAAACCCGGTCTTTTAGTGCCTGGTAGATGAGCGGCTACATCATGCCCACGCCGCCCATGTCGGGCATAGCAGGAGCGGCCGAAGCCTTTTCGGGCACTTCAACGACCAAGGCACCCATAGTCATGCTGGTACCGGCAATCGAGACCGCATTGAGAAGCGCTTCTTTAGTAACGCGGGCCGGGTCAACAACGCCAGAAGCCTTCATGTCAACTAGCTTTGTTGGGTCATTCACGTTCACGCCATAGCCTGGCTTGGCAGCCTTGACCTGCGGCAACCATTCGTCAGCATTGAGACCAGCATTGCGCATCAAGATACGGAACGGCTGCTCAAGTGCGTTCTTTAGGAGCATCTTGCCTGCTGCAATGGCTGCGTCATCATCATTACTTGTAGTGATTGTCGCCGATAGATTAACGAGCGTCACCCCACCACCAGGCACAATACCTTCGGTCAGCGCGGCCTTTACGGCAGCAACAGCGTCGTCAACGCGGTATTTCTTTTCTTCGATCTCGGTCTCGGTTGCACCACCAACTTTAATCACGGCAACCTTGCCGGTCAAAGCAGCGCGGCGCTTCTCGAGCTGTTCGCGGTCATATTCGCTGCTGGCAGCATCAATTTGCGCGGTAATTTGCTTAATGCGAGCCTGCACGTCAGCAGCTGCGCCGGCACCTTCAATAATGGTGGTTTCGTCTTTGCTTGAAACAACCTTGCGGGCAGTACCGACCATGCTCAGCTCAAAGCCATCGAGCGTAATGCCAAGATCTTCGGTAATAACTGTCGCGCCAGTCAAAATAGCAATGTCCTCAAGGATCTCCTTGCGGCGGTCACCGAACGATGGTGCCTTAACGGCCAGTGTGTTAAACGCACCCTTCAGGCGGTTAAGCACCAACGCGGCCAAAGCCTCACCGTCAACATCTTCGGCGATCAGCACGAGATCTTTTTTGCCAGTCTGAGCAACCTTTTCAAGCACCGGGAAGAGCTCTTGGGCCGAGCTAATCTTTTTGTCGGTAATCACGACTGCTGGCTTGTCGTAAATAGCTTCCATGCGAGCAGTATCGGTCACCATGTAGGCGCTCACAAAACCCTTGTCAAAGGTAAAGCCCTCAACTACTTCGCTCTCAAGCGCCAGTGCCTGGCCTTCTTCGACCGTCACCACACCTTCGCGGCCAACCTTGTCCATAACATCGGCAATCAGCTGGCCGATTTCGGCGTCGCCTGCCGAGATAGTCGCAACTTCGGCAATACGCTTCTTGTTGGCGGCAATGTCTTCACGCAAGCCGTCGAGCTTGTCGAGCACATCGGCAGCCGCAGCCTCCAGCCCCTTGCGCAGTAGCATTGGGTTGTGGCCGGCAGCAATCAGCTTGTTGGCCTCGTTCAAGATGTTGTAGGTTAACACGGTCACAGTAGTCGTACCGTCACCGGCAACATCGTTCATCTTAGATGCAGCTTGCTTAATGAGCTCGGCTCCAACCTTGTAGCCCAAGGTCTCGTCGTCGACATCAGCAATTTCGACACCCTTGGCCACCGTAACACCATCATGCGTTACCGTTGGGGCGCCGTAGCTCTTGCTAATGACTACGTTGCGACCCTTTGGGCCCATGGTGGTCTTTACTGCATCGTATAAAATCTGGGCGCCAGCCAGCACGCGGCGGCGGGCATCGTCATCGTAAAATACTTTCTTTGCCATTGCTTACTCCCCTTTAGTTCACCGTTGCAATAATGTTCTTTTGGTACACAATTATGTACGCTTCACCGTCAACCTTGACGTTGGTTGCTTCGTACTCGTTTTTGTAGAGGATGCGGTCACCCACCTTCACATCGGTTACTTCTTTGCCGACGGCGACCACTTTGGCGACCTTTGGCTTTTCGGTAGCACTACCCGGTAGATAGAGACCACTGGCCGTTTTGGTTTGTGCCTCTTCGGCCACAGCCACAACGTATTCTGCAAGAGGTTGCACTTTGACACTCATGGATTACTCCTCCTTTTTAGACCTTGTAAGTAAGAGAATTAGCACTTAAATGGTGCGAGTGCTAATTCTGCTACATCCAAATGTACCGCAGGCTGCGAACACCTGTCAAGCACTACTGCTCTATGTAAGCGTTTTCTTCACGTAGAACAAGTCGCATGTGGGCTTTGAGACTACGATCTAGTTCAATGAGCTCATCGTGGACGGCGTGCACTTCATCTGGCTTAGCACTGTCGAGACGCGTGCCTAAGTATTCATCAAAAACCAACGCACAAAAGTCACGCCAGGGGTCATCACTCTCGGCCAAAGCACCAACTCCAGCCTTTCTATTACGCTTTGGTCTGCGCACCATAGACTCCATAATTTCACCTACGTCAACCCGGCTGTTTCTTGTATAATTCTGGGCAATGAAGCACCAGATCAATCAAACCGTACTAATGTCCGGCGCTACGTATTTTAGCGTGCAGGAACTCAACCCGTACTCGCACGCTGATGCACAGCCCGATGCCGCCAAAGCCAACGAAGAGTTTGCCTCGATCCAGCAAGCACTCGAATCTGCTGGCGTCACCATCATAAAAGTACCCGCGCCCCAGAGCTGCCAGGACGGCATTTTTACCGCCAACTGGGCACTGTGCCGCGGCAATAAAGCCATCCTGTCTTCCCTGCCGCCACAGCGCCAGGCCGAAGAAGCTTGGGCCGAAAAATACCTGCGCGAACAAGGCAAAGAGATTATCAAGCCGCCGTTCCGTTTTAGCGGCCAAGGCGATGCTCTGTCCTGCGGCAACCTGCTCTTTGCTGGCAGCGGCTACCGCACGGATCCACGTATGCACCAGTTTATCGCCGACACGCTCGGCTACGAGGTTGTCAGCCTACAAACGGTGCCCGAACTCGACGAGCACGGCAAACCAGTTACCAACCGCCTTACCGGCTGGCCCGACAGTTTCTTTTATGACATCGACCTTGCCCTTTCGGTGCTGACGCCAAGCCTCATAGCCTGGTGCCCAGAGGCGTTTACGCCAGAAAGCCAAGCCAAAATCCGCAGCCTGACCGCCGTTGATAAAGTCGAAGTCTCGCTCGAAGAAGCCAAAGAGCACTTCGCCTGCAACCTTGTATCAACCGGCGAAACCGTCATCATGAGTGCCGAGGCACCCCAGCTCAAAGCGGCCATCGAGGCCAAAGGCCTCAAAACCATCACGCCGGTTATCCACGAACTCGCCAAGGGCGGCGGCTACATCCGCTGCACCACCCTTACGCTCGATAACGAATAATTCTACTTGTTGCTCTTGCTAGATTTGCCAAGGCGTTTTTTGAGTGCCTTGCGCGCCACGCCAATCTCGTCCCACTTGAACTCCACGACCCGCTCTGGGTTATGGTCGTCTTGTGGCAAATGCCGCAGTTCGGCTGCCCGCGGTCCATTGCGCAAAATATCCTTCTCGTGCCCCTTGCCGAGCAGCAGTACGGTGTCGCCTTTTTTGGCGCGGTCAATCGCAAACTGAATAGCTTCCGGCCGGTCGTGTACCAAAAAGAGATCTTTGCCCTGCACCTTGCCCGCTAGCTCGGCACCCCCGGCAATTTCGCCCATAATCTCGGCGCCGTCCATGTCGCGATCGTCCTCTTCGGTCACAATAACTTCGTCGGCATACTCGCCAGCCAGCCTGCCCTGCACCGCCCGCTTGGCTGCGTCGCGCCGGCCAGCCGAACCGAACAACACAATTAACCTGCCCTTCACCACCGGCCGCAAATCTTTGAACAATTTTTCAAAACTATCCGGTGTGTGTGCGTAGTCGACAATCACATTAAAATCTTGGCCTTCGCTGATGCGCGTCATGCGTCCCTCGACACCCTCAAGCGCGGCAATGCCTTGCTCGATCTGTGCCACGCTCAAACCCAGCGCCTCGCCCACGCCAATAGCTGCAAGCGAGTTGTACACATTGAAGCTCCCCGGCAAATTACAATGGATGCGATACGTGCGCTCGCCGTGCACCGCCGTATAGTCCACACCATCCGGCGACAATTGTATATCCTTGGCTCGCAAGTCGGCCTTGCCCGTGCCATACAGCACCGGGTGCGCGATAGAGTCCGCAAACAGCTTGGCGCTCGGATCCTCGGCATTGATGATACCCACCCGCAGCCCCTTGCGATTATTGGTGGTCTGCACAAATAATTGGCGCTTTGCATCAACATACCGCTCAAATGTACCGTGATAATCCAGATGCTCGTGCGTGACGTTGGTTAGTACCGCCACACTAAATGGTACGCTCCACACCCGGTGCTGCGCGAGCGCGTGACTTGTGACTTCCAAAACCAACCACTCCACGCCCTGGGCCTTAAATTGCTTGATGCGGTTAAGTAGCTCAGGTACCGATACGGTCGTCATGTGGGCGACTTGCGGTTTAATGTCGCTGCCCACGCCATACGCCACGGTGGTCATCAGGCCAACCTTAAAGCCCGCTTCGTGAAGCATGCGGTGAATTAAAAACGCCGTGCTGGTTTTGCCATTCGTCCCAGTCACCCCAATAACTTTTAGCCCTTTTGATGGGAAGCCGCTCGCCGCATTCAGCAGCACCGCCTCACCCAAATGCCCGTACGGCTCGATGGCCCGAAACGCACTGGCAGGGATAATTTTTTTAACAAGTGTACGCATACTAAAAGTATACGACCCCTGAGGCATATGTGCCAGGGGTCGTCTCAATTGCCGGCGCCTTCCTCAGAAGGGCCTGAGCCAGAACCCTCCGTAGTAGGCGGTACCGGCTGATGTGAGGCGCCGCGAACGTATATTGGCGGAACAGGCAGCTGCTTTGGTTGTCTAGGTGGCGCATTCTCGCGACGTCTTTTCCACCAGGCCATACGACGAAGCCAATTGCGATGATAGGGACTCGTCGGATCTTCTGGGTGAGACAAACCAACTTGCTCAGATGCCCAACCTAAACCACGCAGGATGGTAGCACGTATCGAGTAAGGACCACCCTCGTGCGGAGGCAGATCGGCAGCAGTCGTATCACCATCCTGCCTAAAGCCATTCCACCAATCGACAAATACCTCATATGTGCGGCGAATACGTGCACGAAAGCCACGTGGACGCTCTGGGCGACGAGGTGTCGCGTCTGGCTCACCGTACAGCGGGTTGGGCACAGTGTTACGGCCAACGCCCCACGGCGGAGCAACAGGAGTCAGAAGGGGCCGAACGGCTAAACGGCCAAGATCATCGCGCGTGCCAAACCGCTGATCATCAGGCCCTTCATGACCTGTAGCACCCCCAGCAGCCTCTCCTGAATAGTCTTGGTGCCGTTCAGGATCTGATGACCAAAAATCTGTCGCAGGCTGCTCTGCTGCGCGGCCCGCTTGAGAACCACTATCTATTCTCGACCCTTCTTCATCTATTTGGGCCGCCAAACTCCAGTATTCTGCAACGCTTATTTGTCCGGCTCTATACAATGCCCACAGCGCCGAGACCGCTCCACTTAGCACAGTATGATACTCGTCCGCACCCATTTTGTCCGCTTCGTATGCTGCACGCTGTTCTTGAAGATCACGGAGAACATCACGCACAGAGCGCGCGGAGTCGGAGCCCTCGACAGTAGCCCGCTCAGGATCACGATCAGGCTCGACAGACTCTGCAATAATCTGCTCCTTTTCACTACGTGTCAATTGGCGCCATTGCTCAATTGGATATCCTTCCGGACGGTCGAGCGGATTGTTTAAGTTTTCGGCGCAGCTACGGGCAACTTCTGCGTAGATTCCGTCCATGTCGTCCGTGCCGCGTTCTCCAATTAAGTGCCTGGTTTCGGCAGCAGCTTCGTAAGCCACCTCCTGAACCATGGCAGCGTCTTCAGCTTCTATGCGCTCTGTGGCTTCTTCGCCACTCACGCCGCTACTACCAACAAGTCCAGCGATACGGGCTTCACGAGTAGCGGCAAGCTGCGCCCTAACCATATTTGCAGCACGCTGGCCAGCAATAGTCAGTGGGCGGAGAGCTTCGCGGCGTGCCTTCTCATCCAAGAGTTCACTCGTCTGACGAACTTCGCCTTCAGGCTGTTCCGTGACAGCAGACTGAGGTAACTGTTCGGGATACTGCGGTATATCTTCTCCTGGTGATGATGGCGGTACTGCGTTGCGCTCCATGAGTTTGTTCCTTGCTTATCTTGCCGCGCTTTTTGTGCTTTATTACTAACATTCAAGCATAAACGCTACGAATTGTCAATTATTAGCTACTAATCTTGTTAGTTTAGCTAATTGTGCGTTTAGGTTAGTCTTTGGGTGTGCTATGCTAGGTATAAGATGAAGGTTTTGGGCATTGAGTCAAGTTGCGATGAAACAGCCGCGGCCATAGTAGAAGACGGCTATCGCCTGCTGAGCAATGTGATCGCCACCAGTTTGGATTTGCACGCCAAGTACGGCGGCGTCATCCCAGAAATCGCGGCACGCAGTCATATAGAAGCAATACTGCCGGTAATAACCCAGGCGCTGAGCGATGCGGACTGCGATTGGGATGATATTGATGCCATTGCTGTCACCTATGGGGCTGGGCTGCAAGGCAGTCTGCTGATTGGGCTGCTGGCCGCCCGTACGCTGGCTCTGGCAAAGAATAAGCCGCTTTATGCGGTCAATCATGTCGAGGGGCATATTTACGCAAACTTCATCACAGATGCGCCAAAGCTAGGTTTACGGTTACCGAGCAAACAGCCGCAGTTTCCGATGCTTGGTGTGATTGTAAGCGGCGGGCACAGCCAGCTAGCGCTCTGGAATGATCATTTTGACTACGAGCTGCTGGGCCAGACCGGTGACGATGCAATCGGCGAGGCATTTGATAAAGTAGCAAAGATTATTGGACTCCCCTACCCTGGCGGCGTAAATGTTTCGCGGCTGGCCGATAGCGGCAACCCTATGGCCTACAAATTACCCAAGGCCAAAATGCCGGGCAAATATGACTTTAGTTTTTCGGGCATTAAAACGGCTACGTTGCGGCTCGCGCAGGAATTGGTCGGCAAAGATTACTCCCTGCCCTCTTTTGAGTTGCCTGGCCTGCTGAACGACGTGCAAAAGGCCGATATTGCTGCAAGCTTTCAGCGCGTCGCCTGCGAAACCATCGTCGATAAGGTTCTTGAAGCCTACGATGAGTATCAGCCTGCCAGCGTGGTTATTGGCGGCGGCGTAGCAGCAAATGGCGAACTCCGCCGGCAACTTGCCGACCGCCTCCCCTGCTCTGTTGAATACACCGACCTCAAGCTTTGCGGCGACAATGGCGCTATGATTGCCGCCCTTGGCTGTTACCACGTACGCTGCGGGCGGCCTACGGCCGATCCGTTGCTGATTGACGCTGCCCCTAACCTGTCAATGTGACAGGGGTATTATTGTAGTTTTAATAACAGGGTTGCAAGTTTGGGCAACCTTGATTATTCTCGGGGAGCAAAAACAAAAACACCGGGTATATTATCCCGACTTACCCACGGATCGTACCTTGCAACAATTATGCATGACCTATACAAAAAGCAAACATTTAGTTCAGGAGTTTTGTTGTAGGGTTTTCACAAGAAAGCCTTGTTTGCATTGTGAAATTTTTCACGTGAATCAAAAACAGAGGTAGAAAATTGTTGTTTAAAGTGTTATGCTAGTTTTCGTATAAACTAACGTAAACAGGGACGACAAAATGAAGTTACCGAAAGTGTACGAGCCTTCGTTGTACGAGGCCGACATCTATGCCCTTTGGGAGCAATCCCAAGCCTTCCAGCCACGTAAAGCAGGGAAGAGCTACACCGTCGTCGTCCCACCGCCAAACGCCAACGGCAACCTCCACCTTGGCCACGCCATCACACTGGGCCTGCAAGATATTGCCATTCGCTACCACCGCCTAAAGGGCGACCGTACACTGTTTGTGCCAGGCGCCGACCACGCCGGGTTTGAAACCCAGGCTGTGTACGAGAAATTCCTGGCCAAAGAAGGGAAGAGCCGCTTCGATTTCACACGCGAAGAGCTATACAAAGATATTTGGGAATTTGTTGCTCAAAACCGCACGAATTTTGAAAGCCAGTTCCGCCGTTTGGGCGCTAGCGTCGATTGGTCGCGCTATACCTTTACGCTAGATGAAAAGATCGTCCAGCGCGCCTACGCCACCTTTAAACGCATGTGGGACGAAGGCCGCATCTACAGAGGTGAGCGCTTGGTCAACTACTGCACCTTCCACCGCACTGGTTTTGCCGATATTGAAGTGTCCTACAAAGACAGTAAAACGCCACTGTACTACATGAAGTACGGCCCGTTCGAACTGGCTACTACTCGCCCGGAAACCAAGTTTGGTGACACTGCCGTTGCCGTCCACCCCGATGATGAGCGTTACAAAAAGTGGGTAGGGAAGGTTGTGACCGTTGAAGGTGCCAACGGTCCGTTCGAGGTCCGCGTCGTAGCCGACGAAATGGTTGACCCTAACTTCGGTACTGGCGTAGTAAAGATTACACCAGCGCACTCCTTTGATGACTGGGAAGTCGCCCAGCGCCACAACCTGCCAGCAGTGCGCGTTATTAACCACGACGGCACCATGAACCACCACGCGGGCCGTTTTGAAGGCATGACCATACTCGACGCCCGCAAAGCAGTGGTAGCCGCCCTCAAAGAGAAAGATCTGCTGGTTAAGGTTGACGAGAACTACGTCAACCGCGTTGGCCACTGCTACAAGTGCGATACAGTTATTGAGCCAATGCTCATGGAGCAGTGGTTTGTCGAGATGCAGCCGCTCGCACAGCGTGCCATCAAGGTCATCAAGAAGGGAGAGATTACATTCTACCCAGAGCGCAAGCGCGACCAGCTCATTAACTACCTCGAGAACCTGAAAGACTGGAACATCTCACGCCAGATCGCTTGGGGCATCCCGATCCCAGCCTTCCAAAACGTCGTCGACACCGATGACTGGATTTACGATGAACGCGTCGACCAAGAGATCATCACCGTTGATGGCAAAACGTACCGCCGCGACCCCGACGTGTTTGACACCTGGTTTAGTAGCAGCTCGTGGCCATATGCCACCCTGGGCTATCCAGACAGCGATGATTACCGCGAGCATTACCCGCTGAGCCTTATGGAAACCGGCTTTGACATCTTATACCCGTGGGTATCACGTATGATCATGCTCGGACTGTACATAACCGACAGTATCCCGTTTAAGGCAGTGTACCTGCACGGCCTGATTTTGGACGAACACGGCCAAAAGATGAGCAAGAGTAAAGGTAATGTGATCAACCCGATGGACATCGTTGACCAATACGGCTCCGATGCTATGCGCATGGGTATCATCACCGGCCAGACCCCGGGTAACAACCAGCCGTTCGGCATGCCCAAGATTGTGAGCGGCCGCAACTTCTGTAACAAGCTCTGGAACATCGCCCGCTACGTCGAAGACAAAGTCGGTGACACAAAGCAAAGCGGGGAAGTCGAAGCCAAAACCGACGCTGACCACTGGATTTTGAGCAAGCTCCGTGAAACCGCCGACGGCATTGCTGCCGATCTCGATAACTACCGATTTGCTGAGGCCTACGAGCGTTTGTACCACTTTGTGTGGGATGATTTTGCCGACTGGTACATCGAAGCATCAAAAGCCGAAGAAAACCTGCCATTACTAGCCTATGCGCTGACAGCCGTACTCAAGATTGCCCACCCGTTCGCGCCGTTTGTAACCGAGACTATTTGGCAGACACTCGCCGGGGAAAAAGACAGCTTGCTCGCAAGCAGCGAGTGGCCAACCGTGAAGGCCGGCGACAAAAAGCGCAGCCAAGCCTTTGAGCAAGCCAAGACGGTTATTACCGAAGTACGTGGCGTCCTCAAGAACCTTGGCATTCGCCAAAGTGTGCTCGAGTACAAGCCAGCAAAGGCGCTCACTGATAACCAAGAGGTCATTAAGCGCATGGGACACCTTGAAGCCATGATCACGGTCGACCAGTCGAACGGCCTTAAGCTGACCCAAGGTACCACCGAAGCCTGGCTCGCGATTGAGCCCGACGTTGCCAAGCGCTACACAGATAAACTCGAGGAAAACCGTAAGGCCGAAACTGAGTCCGTGTCCCGTCTGGCAGCCCGCCTAGGCAATAAGAGCTACGTCGATAACGCCCCTGCGCACGTAGTTGAGCAAACCCGCAGCCAACTTGCCGAAGCCGAGGCCCGGCTCGATGCCATCAAGAGCGAAATCAAGCGCTACACCGCTTAGTTCGTCAGAGACATAATTGCAAAAATGTCGCAATTTGTGGTATGCTCACCGCATGTCAACGGCTCAGGATGTATTTGTACGTCTGCTAAAAGAACACGGCTACAGCCTTACTAAGGCGCGTATGGCCGTGTTTTTAGCGCTGGTCGGTCACGAGCCGCTCAGCATGCGCGAAGTCGTATTGCAGGCCAGGGGAATCAACCGGGCAAGCGTATACCGCGCCATCGACCTGTTCGAAAAGCTCGGTATCGTACAGCGCCTTAACACCGGCTGGAAGTACAAGATTGAGCTCTCCGATCAATTTGCCGATCACCATCACCACCTTACCTGCAAGCAATGCGGCCGCACAGTAGCGCTGAACGAGCAACAGCTCGAACAGTTTATAGAAAACTTGGCGGTCGCACACGGCTATCTGCCGCTTGGCCACCAGATTGAGATCCAGGGCATGTGCGTGGCGTGTCAAAAGTTGAAGACCACGAAAGCGATAAGCTAGAGACTACTCGGCCGGCTCTAGCGCGCCTTGGATACGCTTAATAGAATCCTCTGGGCGATAATCATCAAACCATAGTACATGCCAGCCCTGCTTTTCGGCGGCCATAAGGTTGGTTCGTGCGTCGTCGACCAGTAAGATTTCCGGGGGAGAAACACCAGCTTTTTGAGCGGCAACTTCGTATATCTTGGCCTCGGGCTTGATCGCTCGTACCTCTGATGAATCAACAATAGCGTCGTATTTGATGTTGGGCAGTATGCCTTGCTTGCGCATAGCATCCACAAAGCCCGGCATGATGTTGGTAAGCAAACCGACCTTGTAGTTCTCGCTCGCCCAGTGCACGAGGTCATGCATGGCTTCAATCGGCTCGATAGCTTCAAGGTAGTATTCGAGCCAGTTGAGCTTTTGCAAGCCAATGGCTTTGGCGAAGGCGACGTTGAATTCGGCCATGGTCATGTCGCCACGACAGACCTCGTCGTTGTAGTGCCAAAACGTGGTCTCGATAACGTCGGCAGGTGCGCCGCTAACTTCGGCCAGACGAGTAAACGCCCTGTGGTAAAAGCTCACTAAGCAGCCGTTGATATCAAAGTAAACAAAGGTGATACCACTCTTAGAGGTCCGCTTGAGTTTACCCGGCTTGCCGGCCGGGCCACCCATAAGCTCGTCGAGCCCGATACCAAGTGCCCCAGCAATGTTTTGGATCGTAAAAATCGAGGGGGCCTTAATGGCGCCGCGCTCGATCTTGGTCAGCGTTGAATAGCTTAAACCAGCCTCGTGACAGAGCGCTTGCTGTGTTAATCCTGACCGAACCCGCATCTCTTGAAGACGGCGGCCCAACCCCTTCTCATCCATAGCCATATAATACTAGTTCAGCCGTTAATACGCAACGTTAACTAGCCAGAAAGGGTTAGGGTATAATGATGCTTATGAATATACTGCGCAGACTCACTATTGTTATTGCCCGCGCGCTCCTGCCGGTTACACTACTGGCCTTCGGGGCGCTTTTTAGTATTAACCAAACACTTGGCTCGCCCGGCAAGCTTCAAAGTACGCTCAAAAAGAGCGGCATATACGATACTATTGCGGCAAACATCGTCCAGCAAGCAACTTCGCAAACCGGCGCCAAGCTCGATACGTCTGGCCAACAAGCATTGCAGAAGGCAGTTAATAGCGCCGTTTCGCCGTCGTATCTTGAACAGCAAACCAACACCGTAGTACAGGGCATCTATAACTGGATGCAAGGGAAGACGCCTAACCTATCATTTTCTATTGACATTAGCTCAGTTAAATCGCAACTCGTAAACGGCCTGGCCGACCAAGCCAGTCAGCGTGCAGCAACATTACCAGCCTGTACACCGCAAGAGCTGAGGGATATGAACACGACGAATATTGATCCGTTTACGGTCAGCTGTTTGCCTCCAGGCGTAACGCCAGCACAGATTGCGGCCACAGCCCGGCAGCAAGCCGAGACTAGCGACGCCTTCAAGAACAGCACTGTTACGCCGAGTACGTTGGCACAAGACGGCAAGTCTTTGCAAGATCAGCTGAAGCCGCTGGCTACATCTTATAAAGTTGTTAAATATGGAGCGCAGGTGGCCGTTTTACTGGCTGTTTTGCTGACCGTCGCAGTTATTGTCTTGAGCCGGCCATGGCAGCGCGGCGTCAAACGGGCGTCGTTTACGTATTTGAGCATCGGGGCAGTGAGCGCTGGGCTCGCCCTGCTGACGGGATGGCTGCTTAAGACTGTCAGCAATAAGCTTGCTGAGCAGCAAAACGCCGAATTGCAATCAAAGATTATAACAGCCATTACTAACATTACGGCCGACCTGCGTAATTGGTGGGTAGATTACGGGCTGGTGCTAATCGGCCTAGGTGTGGCAGGGTATCTGCTTGCCCAATTTGTCAAAGTGTCACATGAAGAGTCTGTTGAACAAGCTAGCGACAAGAAATCACTGGCTGAACCAATTTCTGAACCGCCGGTGCAGCCCGTTGAACACCAAAAAGAGCAGGGCAAAGGCCACGATAAGCCACCAACAACCACAAGCTAAACTAAAAGGCCCCTTTGCAGGAGCCTCTTGGCATGGCGGAGAGGGAGGGATTCGAACCCTCGATAGAGTTGCCCCTATACCGCATTTCGAGTGCGGCGCACTAGACCAACTATGCGACCTCTCCAATTAACTTCGGTTATTGTAGCAGATTGAACGCCGTGGGGCTAGCAATTATCGTTCACTTGTGCTAATATTACCTCTGTTGCACAAATTATGCACCCGTAGCTCAGCTGGATAGAGCGTTGGCTTGCGGAGCCAAAGGTCGTAGGTTCGAATCCTGCCGGGTGTACCAAATTCTGTATTAGAGCCTCTTCGGAGGCTTTTTGCTTTCTGGATAACAAACTTACCGTCTCGAGGTAATAGTTCGCTAAGTCGCCTTATCTATGGTATAATTTGGCGCAATTACTTTGAGGTACGAGGCCTGGCAGGCAATATGGACGACAATAACGAACTCATCATCTACGTGCTCCAGCAGCTTCGGTACGGCGTGCCGGAGCAGACCATTCGTGCCACCCTAGCGCAGAATGGCTGGCCGCAGCCGCTTATTGATCGCGCGTTTAGTATGGTGGGGCAGGCCCAGCCCTCAACACCAGCCACAGACATAACAGGCGGTCAGCAAGCGTATGGTATGCCTGCCGCTAATTTGCCAACATCAACGGCGGACAATGGCACCTCGCTGCCATTACCGGATGAGCCGCAGTTTAAGATGCCTAGAGCCTACGACAAGCCAAACGGCAAGCAGAGCTGGCGAAAACTCTTGATCATACTACTTACTTCGCTCGTCTTGCTTGGAATCGGGATAGGCGGCTACTTTGCATACAAGACTTTAGCGGGCAACAAACCAAAACAGCAAGCAACCGCTCAGCCCAATGCTACGGAGCTTGACGCCACGCGCAAACAGCGCATCGACCAGCTTGCGATCAAACTGCAGAATTATTACATAACCAACAAGACTTATCCGCTCATTGCGCAAATAAACAATGCTGGCTTTGCAAACACCAAGAACGGCTTCGCTATTATGGACCTCGTTGATCCGCAGTGGAATAAAAAACTCGGCTGCACCGACCAGCAGGGCAATCCGGTGCTTATCGACGCCCGCTCACCTGGCTGCTTTAGCTACCGGGTAACTGCCATGAACGGCTCTGACTGCAATGCCGACAGCATCGCCTGTGTGCGTGTTGTGCTAACGGCCAACCTCAGCGACAACAAGCCATATATTGTCGCGCTTAATCGCAACGTAAAAGAGTAGAGCAGGAGGGCCTAGAAGCGGATGCGGCGCGCGAGCCGGTCAAAGGCATCGTGGGTACGTGTTTCCATGGGCAAATAATACGATAAGACCTGCACAATGCGGTCTTCATCTTCTGGGGCGTAATAAATACTGATTGGTGGCATAAAGCGCTTGAGTGGCATAAACATAATGCTCGAGAAAGCGCCTTCTTCCATAACGGCAAACGACTTGAACTCGCTGTAAGGGTAAAACTTTTGGCCCATCGACAGGCCGTGTTCGTTTACCTGGTAGTGCAATACCCTCGGCTGGCGAGATGCGGCCACGCCAAGAAGCACCGCAACCAGAACAATAATGATCGACGAGACGATATCGTGTAACAAAAAGAACGCCAGGGCAGCAGCAACAACTGCGACGCCGCCCAGGGCTGCATACCAGCCGGTGCCCTTGCCATGAGCCACAAACTCCGAAGCCGTCCACTCGACATCGTGCGGCACCTGACCGCCCATGCCTGGCTGAGGGGTTGCATCTATATGTTGCGGCTCGGCCGCAAAACGCCAGCCTGTAGTTTCGCCGCGTGGGGGCGTGGATTTTTGCTCGTCGTCCACCTTCATAAGCGTTATTGTACACCAAGTCTTGCCGGCAATAAAAGGCGCCAAACAAAAAACACCCGGTATAGCACCTTGGGTGTTTTTTGTTTGGCGGAGAGAGAGGGATTCGAACCCTCGCGGGAGCTCGCGCCCCCCTACAGCTTTAGCAAAGCCGCCCCTTCAGCCGCTTGGGTATCTCTCCAGCTGAGGGCTATTATACCCTGAAATGTACGTTGGCGGAAGGGGTGGGATTCGAACCCACGGTACCGTTTCCGGCACGACGGTTTTCAAGACCGTTTCCTTAAACCGCTCGGACACCCTTCCTTAACAGAGGTGATTATAACAGATGTCCGATGATTTGACTACGGTCTTTTCGGAGCGGCAGCAAAAGCAGCGCACAGAACCGCATCGGCGCCTGCTTGCCTGAGCACTTCGGCAGCCGCATGCAACGTAGCGCCTGTTGTAATAACATCATCAACTAGCATTACCCGCTTATGTTGCAGCAGGCCAACACGCAGTGGCCGATACGCCTCTTGCAGCTGCCGCAAGCGGGCCGCACGTCGTTGCCCTACCTGTCTTTGCTGGCCGACCCGTGCCAGAAGGGGAGCGAAGGGCACACGGCGCATACGAGCAAGCCGACGGGCAAGTACCGCCGCCTGATCGTAACCCCGCATTCGCACCCGCGTGCTAGCCGTGGGCACATACGCTACTAGGTCAATATTGCAATCAGGCAGGCGTTCATTCATAACTTGCGCTATCACGTCGGCGGCCGCCTTTGCACGTTCAAATTTGAGCGCATGGACAAGCTGCTCTGCATGACCCTCGTACACTGTTGCCGCGAACGCATCCTTTGGCGCGCCGGCATCAGCCGCACATGGAAGGTGTTTTTGGCAGGCAGTACAGAGAAGCGGCCCTTCATTGCCGCAAGAAAGACATTCGTAGGGAGTTATCATACTAATTATTTGTTCAAGCATATGTTCGTTGTGTTTATTGTGTTGTAAATATCTGCTTTGGAGTTGCGAACTCCTTAACAGCTAAGCTATACTGCTATTAACACAAAAACGCAAGATCAAGCTGAAATAACTGTGGAGGGTAACAACTATGGCGCGACGCAATCGCGACGACGACCTGCTGATGGAAGAGGACGAGTTAACCGCCGCCTTTTTAGGTGACGATGACGCTCCCGTCGCTGCCGATCCGGCAGCCGCCCAAGGGCCAGCAGTCGTTAATGATGAGTGGGATGAAAGCGAAGACCTACCGGGTCAGCTCGCTGTTGATGTATACGAAACCAAGGAACGGCTTGTCGTTAAAGCTCGCACTGCGGGCGTTAACAAGCACGACCTAGACGTAAGCATCGCCGATAATACATTAAGCATTCGCGGCACACTTTCTGCCGGCAACGAAGACGACGTAGTTAACTACTTCGTTCAAGAGTGCTACTGGGGTGAATTCTCTCGTAGCATTGCTTTGCCAGTGCCGGTTAAAGAAGAAGAGATTGAAGCTGTCCTTAAGGACGGTGTTCTAACAATCAGCTTTACCAAGGTCAAGCAAGACACAGTAAAGAAGATTCAAGTTCTTTAAAGCACTGAGCGACATCTAAAAAACATCACTTGTGCAAAGTGGTGTTTTTTAGTGCCCATGCAAAGAGGGAAGGCGCAACGAAAAATCACTCCGGGAAACGGAGTGATTTTTCTATCTTTTAAGCTACGAAAGAAGGCTAGCCTTGACCGATTGCGGTAACCTTGTCGAGTACAAACTGTACAATGAACTGGGCAAGGGCGACCACTACTAGACCGATAACGGCATAGATGATGGTGTTCTTGGCCGAGCTCACATTGCCCGAGTCACCACCCGACGTCACGTAACGGAAGCCACCGTAGATGATCATAATAACCGATACAATACCTACGATCATCGAGAAGATGTTCACGATGTCGGTGATGACATTGTTCAGGCCAGTACTCCCCGCTGAAACGCTTGAGTTACAGTTCGCACCTGAGGCATCAAGGTTTGAACCACACTTTAACTTACCACCGATGTCAGCAGCGTGCACCGCCACTGGTGCCACCATAGGTACAACGGCGAGCGCCAAGCCGGCGATCAACGCAGCACACGATTTTCGAAAGTTCTTAAACATTCTGCTTCCTTTCTTAAGCGTTTTCTTATCCTTATATATACCACGAAACGCTCGTACCATTCAACCACCACACAACTATAGGCTACTCCCTACTTAATAACGTTTACGATGACATATTTCACGATGACCTGCGCCAAACCAGCAACAACCAGGCCGACTATAGCGTAAATGAGCGTTGCTTTAGCGTTTGATACCTTTCCAGAATCACCACCAGCTGTTACATACCGAAAACCAGCATAAATAATCATAATAACAGCAAGAATACCCACAAATGCGCTAAAGATATTAACAATGTTATTAATCACACTGTTTACATTAGGGCTGCCGGTGGGCGTATCACAGCCATTTGCGCCACTCACCGCTCCCACGCCGTTACAAATGTCGGCCTTGGCATCAGCCAGGGCGGGGGCGGCATGAAAAACAAGGCCGCCAAGACTGAGCGTTGTTATTGTAAGTACAAGAAGTAATAATCGTTTCATAGCCTATCCTTTATAAATTACGAAGCACAAACACAACGATGCTTTGGGCGAGCACAACCACCACAAGCCCAACAATAGCATAGGTAAGCGTCGACTTTGCTGACTGGATTTTACCAGAATCGCCGCCAGAAGTTACGTACATGGCCGCCGCAACAAGTATGAGCAGGATTGATACCACGCCGGTAATATAGCCAAGGATTTGCGTCGCTTTGGTAATTATTCCGCTGGGGCCGGTTAAGGGGTCGGAGTGGCTGGTCTGGCAGGCCGCGGAAGTGTTTGAGCCAGGTGCGCTACAAACATCGTTAAAAACATTTGTCTGGGCTGCCACGGGCAATGCCGGCGCAAGCACAAAAAGTACCGCCAGGGACGCAACAATAGTCCGAAGATACTTCATCATTAGAGCCTCGTAATCACAAAGTTAATAATAGCAAACGCCGAGATAGAAACGACGAGCCCGATAACCGCATATAAAATAGCATTCTTTGACTGCGAAATAAGCTTGGGGTCGCCGTGCGAAATGCTATAACGAAATCCGGCAATAGTGATAACTAGCATAGCAATCGCACCGGTAATAACGAACACTGTTGATAAGATGGTTTGGATTTTGCCGGAATCGGCTGTTACTTTTGGCAGAGGACCGGTATCGATTACCGTCTTTACGCGGTCTGTCTCGGCTTGTACTGCCGCTAGTGTTCGTGTAAATAGCTCCATGTGTTTTAGCCTATTCTGTTACCAATAAATGATACGAAGGCGGCAGCTGTAATAGCAATCGCCAACCCAATGAGCGCATTAACGATCGTTTGCTGGGCGTCTTTGGTCTTGTCTGGTTCGC
>DATCYV010000111.1:0-6635 GCA_036526215.1 Saccharimonadales bacterium (SeqCode) | reverse complement strand
TGCTGCCTTATTCACCACCGCAAAGGGCGTGAAGACAGCACTGGTAGATGGGGTGACGTATTCAGGAAACGTGGCCAGCTCCATCCAGTTTTCGCAGAAGTATGCCGTGGGCTTCTGGATGAGCCGGGAAGGCTCGCCGTTGAGCGGAACGCTCGAAAGCACCACACTACCGCTAACGGCGGCGTGGATGAACGACGCGGAATAAAATGCGATAGCCGCAAACCCCCAGGTTTGCCGTTTATCCGCCTAGCCTAGTTGGCACCTACTTTTATGAGGACTCTGATGCCATCCAAGCCCAGACCAATAAAAACAGCAGGCGCATACACGATCGCCTTCCAAAAGAGATATGCTTTATTGACTGCAGACGGCAAGGCTGCGCCACTATTGAAGCTCTTGCAGTCAAAGATTGAGCTTAGAGTTGACCTTTGAAATAAAAAAGTGCCACTCCCGAGAGAGTGGCCAGCTTGCCTGGTAGCCTTGCGGCTCTTCCTAAAAAGGAATTTGTCCCTGGTAGCTTGTTATGACCTTAGTATAGATTAGATGATCGCATACGTCAATGTGCGCGGATGTTAGAAAATGAGCGAGTAAATAGCGGCGGCTGATGAAACGAGCATAAGCAAAAATGCAACCCAGCCAATGAACGTGGTGAGTTTGTTATTGACCCAGCGCCCCATGATCTTTTTGTTGCGGCTAATTAGGATGATCATAAGCAGCACTACCGGTGCGACGCAGGCATTGCCCACGGCGGCGTAAATAAGCGCCTTGATCGGGTCGATGCCAATAAAGTTAATGCCTAAGCCTACTAGTAAAGAGATAATAATCACACCGTAAAAGGCGTACGCCTGCTGCAAGTTGCGGTAAAGCCCTTCCTTCCAGCCAAAACTTTCGGCCAATGCGTACGAGCTGGAGCCCGCTAGCACCGGGATGGCCAGCATGCCAACGCCGATGATACCCATGGCAAACAAGAAGTACGTGGCGTCGCCGGCAAACGGGCGCAAAGCTTCGGCAGCCTGCTCGGCGGTTTGGATTTCGCTGATACCGTGTGCGTACAAGACGCCACCACAGGCGGCGATAATAAAGAACATCACCAGGTTAGACAGGAACATACCTGACCAAATATCAAT
The DNA here is from genome assembly GCA_036526215.1 of Saccharimonadales bacterium (SeqCode). Classification (GTDB taxonomy): domain Bacteria; phylum Patescibacteriota; class Saccharimonadia; order Saccharimonadales; family UBA4665; genus JARIHD01. Next base: position 5,511 of record DATCYV010000111.1, on the reverse strand, counting down.
TCGCATCCGGCGGATTTCGGACGGCTGAGTAGCGGTACGGCGCATGGCGACGGTGGTTTTGCCCTCGAGGATTTGCTCCTCAACTTCTTGCGAAGTTTGCCAAAAGAACAGATATGGCGAAATCGTGGTGCCCAGGATGGCCGACACCAAAACAAAGGTATCTTTGTTGAATTGCATGTGCGGCACGAAGGAGTGCTTAAGCACGTCGCTCCAGTTAAGGTGGGCCAGCAACGCAGATAGTACATATGATAAGAGGATCATCGCCAGCCACTTAAGGTACCGGGCATACTTGGCATATGGGGTAAAGATTTGCAGCAGCAAGCTCACAACGGCAAAGCCAATAACCAGCGCGTAAAAGTTTGCGCCATGCACCAGCAACTGCGACGCTTTTGCCATAGCGCCAAGGTCGGCACCAATGTTGAAAGTGTTGGCGGCAAACAGCAGTACAGTGCAAATGTATAAAACGCGCTTCGAGAAGTACACCTTAATGTTGTGTGCCAGCCCGCGGCCGGTGACCATACCAATCCGGGCACACATCTCTTGCACGACGGCCATGAGCGGGAACGTCCAGCCTGATAGCCACAAAAAGCCGAAGCCATACTGAGCGCCAGTTTGCGAATAGGTAGCAATACCCGACGGATCGTCGTCGGATGCGCCGGTGGTTAGGCCCGGGCCAAGCATCAGCCAGTAGTCTTTGCCCTTTTTGAGCACTGGCGTGGCGGCGCCAGAGGCAATTTTGTCTCGCACAACCTCGGTAGCGACTACCGTTCGAGCAAGCACCACAGCGGGCGCCTCGGCGGTCTTAGTGAGTAAATCTTTCTGTTTCGCAGTTGACATATTGTCCCATTCAGGACTTATGAAACCTATTGTACGGTAGCGCTTATGCTAAAGTAAACAAGATTTTTAAAAGCCGAGGCGCGGGCCGTAGTAGTACCAGAATTGTTTCAGGATGAGTGCGGCAATAATTAGCAGCCAAAAGAGTACAAGATCAACATGATGCCGCTTAACAAACGCGAACGCCTTGGTGTGCTTCTCTTTGAGTTTAATGTTGCCGTGCTCCATGTTATAGAGCGTTACATATACAAACGTCGTGATCGTTACTACCCACACCACCATGCAAAACGGGCACAGCGAATGGATGCGGTACAGGCTGTTAAGGATCAGCCAGTGTACAAAGATCAGGCCAAACGTTACCCCTCCCTGCAGGCCCTGCCAGAACCAGCGCTTCATTTGGGCGCCAGCAACCATGGCCGCGCCCACCGTTATAAGTACCGAGAATGCAGCGAGTCCCATAAACGAGTTGTCAAAGCCGAACAGTTCGGCTTGCTTGGTCTTCATGACCGAACCGCAGCTGAGTACCGGATTAATATTGCAAATCGGATTGTAGTTTGGGTTCTTGAGGATTTCCATCTTGTCGACGGTGAGCGTAAACGACGCCATAAAGCCGATAACGCCGCACAAGATTAAAATCCAGGGCAAGACCTTTGCAAGGTTTGTTTCGCGCAGTGCCATTGAATTAATACTTACCTTTCTGGCTGAGAAAAAGCTGGTTTACTCAGCACAATTACCCGTCCCTACGGTTTGGTTTTGGTCCTTTGCCTGGCTAAACTCGGCCGCCACCTGATTTATCGTAAGAGCGTATCCTACCTGATCATAAGTGGTCGATTCAGCAAACACAATACCAATTACCGCTCCGTTCTTGTCGATAAACGGGCCGCCGGAGTTGCCCGGACGGATGGTAGCCTTGACCGAATATACATCGCGCGCTGTTTCGCCCTGGTTGTAAATATTACGGCCAATAGCCTTAAACGAGTCGATAACCGATGCTGGCTGAGCAGTAAAATCACCACCGCCTGGATAGCCGAGCGCTGCGCTCGGTGTGCCATTGGGTGCAGTGTCGGCTGCCATGGCTAGAGGCTTACCGGCAAGATCACTTGCCCGTAGGACGGCCATATCCAGATTGGGGTCAAACCACACAACCGTCGTGCTATGCCGGCCGTTACCGTCGATGATATACGGGCTGGCGACGCCTGCCACCACGTGCGCGTTGGTAATCACATAGCCATTGTCGGCCACAAAGCCCGAACCTTCGCTAACGCCGCCGCAACCCACACCCTCAATCTTGACCACCGAAGCGCGGTCGGCCTGCACCGCTGAGTCAAGCTCGCCAATAGACGGCAGCGGAGCGCTGGTGTTTACGCGTGGCTCCAGCCCGGTAAAGACGTTTGGGAAGCGGTTTGGATCAATCAAATGGCCGAGCCGGGTAACTACTGTCGGAGCGCTGGGCAACGTTTTGTTGAGCTGGGCAATAATCACCGAGCTGCGAATTTCGCGCTGCACTGCAGGAAGCGGCGCGTTATTAAAGATTGCCGCGCCCAGCCAGATGACCAGCAGGAGTGTCAGTCCAGCCATAACCGACCCAACGCCGCGGTCGAGCTTGTCGAGCACGTTGTGCCGTTTAGCTCGCTCTAAACGCATACGGGCTACCATGCCCAGGTATTCGCCCACGCTCGAAAACACCACAATAAAACCAATGATGATTACCAGTGATAGCAGCGTTTTGGTCATTGGCGTATGTGCCAAATGTATGAGCTTGCTCTGCACAAAGGCTCCCAAAAACAAACCAACCAGCAAACCGGCAGTCGAACATGCCTGCCGCACCACGCCAAGCTCTACCCCGCGGATCAGTGAGGTAACAAATAATAAAATGATCACGATATCAACAATATTCATACTTCTGGTCGTCCACCCGTAATATGTAAGCGCTTCTGGGCATGCATTGCAAGCACGCCTATAAACATCAGACCAAGCACCACCAGATACATGGCCCGGTCAATAATATTAGCAGCTACAATGGCGCTATTACCAATGTGGTGCAGATTTTGGCTAAACACCAAAAACGCTTCGCGTATACCTATCGCGCCTGGTGTTAGCGATACGAAGAGCGCAAAGTTTGCCGCGCCGGTGTACGTAAGGATTTGCGGAAATGTTACGCCCGGGCTTACATGACGCAGTTCAACATAGTACATCCCTACTTGGGCGATCATTTGCATGCCAACTGCAAGTGCTAAATAGCCAAGTAGTATGGGCGAAATGGCTGTTTTATTTTCGTCATGTTCGCCTCCGCGACGGCCGTACCGCCGAATCACATATGCGCTAACCAGACCGACGGCAATAACCAAAGCCGCTGTTTGCCACCACGGCCGACTGCCCACACATAGCAAAAAGGCACTGCCGACAGCGTAAAACCCATAATATAGCAGCGTGGTAAATACGTAGTGCTTGATCGCAAACCCATGACGCTTTTTAAGATATACCGCCCGAAACGCCGGCCCGCTCTGCCCTGGCCCAAAAAAGTTCACAAGCGACGAATAAGCGTTGAGCAGTACATTCTCTTGCCCCGAAATGCGCTTGCCGTATATCTTGAGGCTTACCGCCAATGCCACCGAAATAGACAAAAACCACAGACCGTAAAAAACGAGCAGCGCCGCAAACATGCCCGGACTTAAACTACGCAGCTTGTGCACGACATCGGCATGGGTCATTGCATACCGAACGAATAAAATGATTGTCCCCGGTATGATGACGGCAATCAGCAAGAGCTTTACACGACGCTTCATTTATTACTCATAGTACCACAGATACACGGTAGATAATCTGGGAACAGAGCTATCCAAAAGGGACGCAAACCTCCAAAGGCACCGGTTCGGTTTGCTCGCGCTCTATAGGCGAGCCCTTTTGGATAGCTCTGTTCCCAGATTATCCTCAGATAAGAGCGTGTATAATGATGGTTAATTTGTTATGAATCGAATTGGCCGTCGGATATATCATTTCTTTAGCTCACGCTTGTTCTTTGGGATCGTTTTGGGCTTTTTTGTTTTTGAGGCGCTATGGTTTGTTTTTTCGGCCGTGTATCCTATGGCCTTCGACGAAGACTTTCATTTTGGCCTGATCAAGCTGTATTCGCATTACTGGCTGCCCTTCTTTGGCCATCAGCCGCCGGATGCCGACCAGTTTGGCGCGGTGTTTCGCGATCCCTCGTACCTGTACCACTATCTTATGAGTTTTCCCTACCGGTTTATCGCATTATTTGTGCATAGTGAAACCATGCAAGTCATTAGTCTGCGGCTGCTCAACGTCGCCATGTTTACTGGCGCTTTGCTGCTCTACCGTAAGCTGCTTTTTGGTCTCAAGGCATCTAAAGCGCTGGCGCATGTGGCGCTGGCGATTTTTATTTTGATTCCGATTGTGTCGCAGCTGGCTGCGCATATCAATTACGACAACTTGTTTATCGTGCTAATGCCCCTGCTTTGCATGAGTGCATTTTCGCTTATTCGTGGTTTTAAAAAGCAGCAGGTCAATGCTCTGGCGCTGCTGGCGTTTGTTATACTGACCATGATTTTGGCGCTTGTTAAGTACCCTGGCCTGCCGATTATTTTGGCGGCCATGCTCTTTTTGGCAGTGTATGTAACGCTTGCCTTTGAGGGGCGTTTTGGCAGGCTGATCCGACGCATGGTGCTGGGCTTTAAGATAGCAAACCGCCGGGTTATGGCCCTGCTGGTTGTGGTGCTTATTGTGGTTTTTGGTTTGTTCGCCCAGCGTTACGGTGTAAACCTAGCGCGCTATCACAATCCCGTCCCGGACTGTGGCGCAGTTATGACGGTTAAGCAGTGCAGTGCCTACAGCCCGTGGTATCGCGACTACGTGTATACGCATGGCAAGAGCGAGACGTTCCATGCCAGCCCGCTGCGTTACATGTGGCTCTGGCTGTGGGGCATGTGGCACCGGCTCTTTTTTGCGGTCAATGGCCCGTTGAGCAACTATACCAATTACGACCAATTACCGATGCCGGGCTTGGTTGCTGTTTTACTGGCGGCTTCACTTGGTACGGTGCTCCTGTGGTGGCGGCGTATCTTTCGCGGTGATGCCCTGGCGGCGTTTTGTATGACGGTTGCCGCCGGATATATCACCGTGTTGTGGCTGAACGGCTATGCCGATTATTCCCGGGTTGGCGAGCCCATTGCCATTAACGGTCGCTACCTGTTGCCGGTGCTGCCGCTGATGGCAGTGCCGCTGGGTCGCGGTATCAAGTTCTCGCTGCAGCGGCTTAAGATTGAGCGCAGCAAGCCGTTCCTGGCACTGATTGCCTTGCTCCTCTTGCTGCATGGCGGCGGCGTGTTTACGTTTATTCTGCGCAGCGACGACAGCTGGTACTGGCCCAACAAAACGGTGCAAAAGGTCAATAACACCGCTCGCAAGATGCTTGCTCCGGTTACTACGGGTGGCAAATATCGCTAATTATTTATCGAACCTGGCGCGGCGGTTTTGCTCAAGCGCATCTTCTATAAGGGTGCGGTTGATCCTAATCAGGTCGGCAATAACGCTCAGCGCGAACGACACAAACGAGCCCGCCAGAATAACCGATCCCAAAATGAGCGACTGCACGTGTCCGCGACTCTCGGCATGGTGAAAAATAAAGAAGTACACAAACCGCCCGAATGGGAACAGCCC
>DATCYV010000110.1:0-4327 GCA_036526215.1 Saccharimonadales bacterium (SeqCode) | reverse complement strand
TGCTAGCAGCCACCAATTGCATAGCCTTGGTGATCTGCTTGGTGCTCTTGACTGAGCCAATGCGCCGTTTAATTTGTTGCCGCGAAGCCATGGGTTATTACTCCTGTGCCTTTGCTGGTTTTTTGGCAGCGGCAAATGACTTAGCAACTTGCTTGGCAGCCTCGACAATGGTCTTTTTGGCGTCGTCTTCGGGCTTGTCACCCTTGTTCAGGGTCTTGACCAGTGCGCCGTGTTTGTCAGCCAGCAAGCTCAAAAGATCAGCTTGGGCGTCTTTGATCTTGTCGGTTGGAACGGTATCGAAGGCACCTTCGGTAACGGCCAAAACGCTGGCAACCTGTTCGGCAATGCTCAGCGGGCTGTATTGCTTCTGCTTGAGAAGTTCAGTTAGGCGCTCACCACGCTCGATGGTTTGCTTGGTTTCGGCGTCCAGATCACTACTAAACTGAGCAAATGAGGCCAGTTCGCGGAACTGCGCCAGCGACAGCTTAAGGCCGCCAGATACGCTCTTAACAGCCTTAGTCTGAGCAGCACCACCCACACGGGAAACCGACAAACCAACCGAAATAGCCGGGCGAATACCCTGGTAGAACAGGTTGGTTTCGAGGAAGATCTGGCCGTCGGTGATCGAAATAACGTTGGTTGGAATGTAAGCCGAGATATCCCCAGCCTGGGTCTCGATGATCGGCAAGGCCGTCAATGATCCAGCGCCAAGTTCGTCACTCAGCTTAGCGGCGCGTTCCAAAAGGCGCGAGTGCAGGTAAAAGACGTCACCTGGGTAGGCTTCGCGTCCTGGTGGGCGGCGAAGCAGCAAGGACATCTGGCGGTAGGCAACAGCATGCTTGGTAAGGTCATCGTAGATGATCAAAGCGTGCTGAGCGTTGTCGCGGAAGTATTCACCCATGGCCGCACCAGCGTATGGTGCCAGGTACAGCATCGGAGCTGGGTCTGATGGGCTGGTAGCGATCACGATGGTTTGGTCCATTACGCCTTCGCGCTTGAGGCGCTCCACAAGGGCGGCAACCTTAGACAACTTTTGGCCAACAGCGACATAGATGTTGATAACACCGGTCTTCTGCTTGGCCTGGTTAATCATGTTGTCAACGGCGATAGCAGTCTTACCAGTCTGGCGGTCGCCAATGATAAGTTCACGCTGACCGCGGCCAACAGGGGTCATGGTGTCGATGGCGACCAAACCGGTCATCAGCGGTTCATGCACACCCTTGCGCTCCATAACGCCAGGGGCTTTGCGCTCAATCAAGCCGCGTTCTTTGGTCTTGATCGGGCCTTTGCCGTCCAGCGGCTGGCCCAGTGGGTTTACCACGCGGCCAACTAGCTCGGGGCCAACAGGCACCTTAAGTACTTCGTGGGTCAGGGTCACACGGGCTCCGGCCACCACGTCGGCGTCGTTACCAAGGATCACGGCGCCAATTTCGTCTTCGAGCAGGTTCAGGGCGAAGGCGGTCACTTTGCCACCATCGATGGTCTCGATCTCGAGGACCTCGTTGTAACCTGCAGCCCGAAGACCGTAAATCCAGGCCACACCGTCACCTACGCGGGTCACGATGCCAGCCTCTTCCAAGCCCTTGGTAGTCCGCAGCGATTGGATCGCTTCGGCGAGCTCGGCTGATAGTTCTTGGACTTTTAGCTCACTCATAATTTATTGTTATTCTCCTTAGGGCAGCTTATTTGATCGTTGCTAGTTGCTTTAATTTGGTTCGTACGCTCGCATCTAATTGCGCGTCGGGAGTCCGGGCAATCAGACCACCAATTAATGAGGGGTCTGTGCGCTCGGTCAGGTCGACCTCACGGGCATTCGTCGCTTCTTTGAGATACCGCTTGAGCTCCTGGCGGACTTGGTCCTGCAGTGGGCGAGCGCTCACTACGTCGACCAACAGCTCACCCTTTTGCTCAAACATTTCGTGGGCGATGTCGTTTACCACCAATTCAAGCTCATCGGCCCGATTGGTCTCGATGAGATAGGCGGCCAAAACAGACACCCAGTGCTTGCGGTTTTTAGGCTCAGCAAGCAACTTGGCCGCAATCGTGCGGGCTATAACCCGCCGGGAGACTGCGGCAGTACTCACGCTTGCTCCTGCAGCGCGCTCTTAATAAGGGCGGCATCTTTCGAGTTATCAAGCTTTTCGTGAGCGACGTGTTCGGTAGCCAAAGCAACCAGCTTGATGGTTTCGCTCTTGAGCGCTTCGCGGGCCTTGCGCACATCAGCTTCGAGCTGGGTGTGGGCGTCGGCAACGATTTGCTCAGCGCGGTTTTTTGCCTTTTCTTCGGCATCAGCCACCATGGCAGTTGCTTCCTGATGCGAACGAGCGATGATGTCGTCGGCTTCGTGGCGGGCTTCGGCCAGCAGTTCGGCTACTTTAGCTTCGGCTTTTTCCAAAGCTTCCTGAGCCGCCTTGGCTTCTTGCATGCCAGCTTCAATCTGATCGCGACGAGCATCGATAGCTTTAACCAGGGCAGGGTATACAAACTTGCCCAAAATAAACACTAAGATAAGGAAGGCTATACCTTGCTCGATGAGCAGCTTGCCGTCGATACCCAGTGCTTGCAAAAGACCAGGGGAGGCCTTTTCAGTGCTAGCAACAATCAACATATCGTGCATAAAGGGATGATCCCTTTCCTAATTACTTCAAGAACTTAATAATAAGGGCGACAACCAAACCAATGATGGCGAGGGCGTCAACGAAGGCCATGGCCAAGATCATGAGGGTACGGATCTTACCTTCGGCTTCTGGGTTGCGGCCAATTGCCTGCATAGCACCAAAACCTACCAGTCCAAGACCGATACCACAGAGGCCGGCACCAATTGCATAGGTCAAACCAAATGCGAGACTATCCATTACGTATTACTCCTTTTATTACTAATAATTGATTAACAAACCACTGTTTCGAGCTTGGGTGTTTACGCCTTTTCCTTGGCAGGCTCCCTTGCATGGCCACCATGGCCGTGCGCTTCGTCTGCGCTGGGCATACCGAGCGAAATGAAAACAATGGTCAGCATAAAGAAAACGTACGCCTGGACGGCGCCCACAAAGAGTTCCAGGCAATAGAAAACTGGCAGGGCCAGCGGTGCGGCAAACGACGTCAAGAAGGCAATAACACCGAGGAGCACTTCGCCACCAAACACGTTACCAAAAATACGGAGAGCAAGGGCAGCTGTACGCGAGAACTCAGCAACGATTTCGAGCAAACCAATAAAGAAGTGCAGGGGTTCTTTGAGCGGATTAAACAGGTAACGGCGGGCGTTGCCAAAGAAGCCGCGCTTGCGGATAGCCCAAATCTGCGCCGTCACGATAGATATAATCGCTAAGGCCAAGGTAGTGTTAAGGTCGGCTGCGACGCCGCGCAGTAGCTCGGTACCGTTATAGGTAGTAGCGCCTACAAACGGCAGCAGGCCCAGCCAGTTGTTGATCATAAAGAAGAGCATGAGGGTAACGGCCAGCGGAATGACCTTGAGCGCGGTCTTTTTGTCGCCGATTACCTCTACGGTTGTATCGTATAGGCTCTCGAACAGCCACATCACGCCGTGCATAAAACGGTTGCGACTGCCTTTGCGCACCGCACGTACCGTCCAGAACAAAATACCTAGCAGAATAAGCGTGCCAAACATGCCCAGCAGCTGTGAGTTGGTAATAGTTATCGGCCCCAGATTAAAAACAGGCTCTGGTGCAATACTAATGTGTGGACCTTCGGCGAATGTGTTTAGCATAGTTATTTCTTACTTTCCTCCCGCATAACGGCATGTAGTTGTTGCCTGAGCAGCAAACCTGCAATAACAAAACCCAAAACGGCACCGGTCAGGGTAAACCATGGGGCAGCGTGTATCTTCCGGTCAAGAAAAATACCGGCTCCTGCGAACAAGACGACCGGTATAGCGATCCGCCAAGTGGTATCAAGAAGGTCAAGAGCAAGGGTGCTCAAAGAATATTGATCTTTGCCACGGGGTGATTTAGTCGTCGTATGGTCGGCGGCCTTGTTCATTTCTTACACACTATATCAGAACAGGGGTCGCACATTCAAGAGGATTTTGTGCTAAATATCACATTCTTGGTGTTAGACGGACGTGTGAGCGCGCTCACAATTTAAATTTTTATGTAGTGGTTGCCTAAATGCCCGTTTTGTTATAGAGTACTCAACTTGTACGGTCTGTTTTACGCAGAACAACAACTACATAAAGAAATAAAGCACTGAAAAGGAGCATTACCAAATGTCTGAGGTTCATCACGACAACAACGCAACAGAAGCACTTGAGAGACCCCGCCGCTACACCGTACGCAGGCGAGTAGCTACCACAGTGGTAGCCGCGCTGACG
>DATCYV010000109.1:0-3519 GCA_036526215.1 Saccharimonadales bacterium (SeqCode) | reverse complement strand
AAGCCTATCTTCGGCAAGCAGCGCCTTAAGGCCGCCCTTTGGCATCGAGAACGGGTTATGGCTAAAATCCATGCGATTGTTTTTGTCGTCCCAGTCGTAAAATGGGAAGTCGATAATCCAAGCTAGTGCGATCACGCCAGGGTCCTTCAGGCCAAAGTGGTCAGCAAATTCAATACGCAAACGGCCAAGTACTTTGTTGACTACTTTGCGTTTGTCGGCGCCAAAAAATACCACGTCGCCATCTTTAGCACCGGTCTTTTCGCGGATTTTATCCAGTTCGGCTTCGCTAAAGAACTTGGCGATTGGCGATTTAACCTCACCATCAAAGTAGGTCAGGTAGGCTAGGCCACCCGCCCCTTCGCTCTTGGCGATTTCGGTAAACTTGTCGATCTGTGAGCGGGTCAGGCCGCTGGCGCTTTGTACACAAATAGCCTTCACCACACCCCCATCCGCCAGCACCGATTTAAACACGCCAAAACCGCTATCCTTGAGCTCTTCGGACAGGTCGATCAGCTCCATGCCATAGCGCAGGTCGGGCTTGTCGGAACCGTAGCGGTCCATAGCCTCTTGGTACGGGATACGTGGAACGTCTTCAGTCAGCAAACGCTTACCAGCAAACTTAGTCACGAGGTCTTTAATGAGCGGCTCTGTCATGGTGCGGACTTCTTCGCCGTCTTCTACAAATGACATCTCAAGGTCGAGCTGGTAGAACTCGCCGTACAGGCGGTCAGCCCGGGAATCTTCGTCGCGGAAGCAAGCGGCCATCTGGTAATAGCGGGGAATGCCACCGACCATCAGGAGCTGCTTGAACTGCTGCGGCGCCTGTGGCAACGCGTAGAACTTACCAGGGTGCAAACGGGCCGGAATCAGGAAGTCGCGTGCGCCTTCAGGGCTTGAGTTAGCCAAGATCGGTGTTGCTACCTCAATAAAATCATGCGCTTCCATGTACGAACGCATAAACGAATAGTACTCGGCGCGCTTTTTGAGCATGGTTTGCATCTTGGGGCGGCGCAAATCGAGATAACGATACTTAAGACGCAGTTCCTCACTGATATTTTGGTCGGAGTTCACCTGGATTGGCAACGGTTCCGAACGGTTTAGGAAAGTTAGTTCGTCTACCAGCAGTTCAACCTCGCCGGTTACAATGTTTGGATTTGCCAAACCTTCGGCGCGCTTGACTACGGTGCCAGTTGCCTTAATGACGTATTCGTCACGGGCTTCTTCGGCCGAGGCAAAAGCTTCTTTTTTTTCGGGGTGAATGGTGAGCTGCAAAACTGCCGTGTGGTCACGCAGGTCAATAAAAATCAGGCCACCATGGTCGCGGCGGGACTGTACCCAGCCTTTTACTTCAATCTGTTCACCAACATGCTGCGCTGCAGCTTCGGCATATGTACGCATACGTTTCTCCTTGTTCGTTAATCGGCTGGAGCGGGGTCGTTTACGCAAGAAGAGCCGCCAAGCTCTGCTTGCCGACCCGATGATTCATATTGGTCTTACGTGCCATACTCATTGCTGCTATTCTACCACCTCTGTTGCTTCAGGGGAAGAGGCTCCGTCGGATGAGCCTTTGGTTTCGAGTTCTTCGGGCACCAGTTCAACCTCGGGTTCATCATGTGGTTTGTAGGCAGCTACTTCGCTTCGGTTGCCATAGTTCACATTGTCTTCGGCAGATTCGCCCAACAGATCGTGCATCAGATCACCCAGAGTAATAACGCCCACGAACTCCTCGAACGCATTAATAACCACCGCTACGTACTGGTCGGTTTTTTGTAGTGCCATAAACACCTGACGCAGCGTAAAATCCTCGTGCACATAGGTGAGGTCACTGCGAACCAAATCAAACACCCGGCCACCCTGCTTTGCCGCCAGCGCATCGCGCAGCGATAGCGAGCCAATGATATTCTCGGGCTTATCTTTGTACGCCAAAAACGAACTCTGACCACTCTTGTGCAGCTGGTCCAGCAGGATAGGACCAATGGCATCGTCGGCGTTCACAAACGCCACATCGCCGCGCGGACGAACAATGTCCGCTGCGCGCTTATCTGTAAACGCCAAGGCGCGCTCGGCCGTTTCAAGCTCTTCGTGGCTCATGCGGTTATCATGCTGGGCTTTTTGGCGGGCGAGTAGTTCAAGCAAGTCCTCTTTTTCGTACATGCGACTATGCTGCGTTAAGTCGCGTAGGCGCCCAATAGCGTGTGCCAAAGTGCCAAGCTGGTGGTGCGTATAGTACAACACCTTGGTGAGTGATGGTGCTACAAACGCTGCAAATTGTGCCTTATGCACGGTAAGGCGCATGGTAGGCGCCCACACAAATACCACGGCAAACACGGCAACCAGCACACCGAAACCACCGTACGCCGGGATGCTACTCAGCACGAGTATCAAACCGCCCGCCAGTGACAACCCGGCTAGAAGCCACAACAAAAGCCTCAGGCTTGCCCCATACGCTACGGGGCGATACAACGCAGCCGCTAGGTGGTCGTGCCGGCGGGCCAGCCGCCGAAGCTCTCTGGCGGGGATAGCGCTGTACAGCCGCTGCAATGTTACTGCTACTAAACCTAGAATAAGAAGTGCGATGCCGCTCGTTATACCGATCATGCTTTCATCTTACCACGCAGCCAAAATACAGCCATCAATGCTATACTATTTGCGAAAAGGAGTACGTCATAATGGATAAGCGTTTCTGGGCAATCATTGGTGTCATTATCGCCATCTTTGCCGGTGTTTTATGGATCAATGGCAACAAAAATGATAACAACGGCCAGGCGAGCGGCAATGCACAACCAACCAGCCATCTTAAAGGCAACACAACTTCAGCAGTCAAGTTTGTCGAATACGGCGACTACCAGTGCCCTTACTGTGCCCAATACCAACCAGTCCTGAGCCAAGTATTCCAAAAGTACAAGGACACCGTGTCGTTTCAGTTCCGCAACCTGCCCCTTACCCAAATCCACCAAAATGGCCTGGCTGGAGCCCGCGCCGCCGAAGCGGCCGACCTTCAGGGCAAGTTCTGGGAAATGCACGACCTCTTGTACCAAAACCAAAACAGCTGGGCACAGTCAAGTAATCCTCTCTCGATGTTTGATGCTTACGCGCAGCAACTTGGCCTAAACGCTAGCCAGTTCGACAAAGACTTCGCGAGCAGCAAAGTCAACGACCGTATCAACGCCGACAAAGCCGAGTTCAATAAGACTGGCCAGCAACTCTCGACCCCAACCTTCTTCTTGAACGGTAAAAAGATTACCGCCACCACGCTTGATGAATTTTCTAAACTCATCGACGAGGCACTCAAAAATAAGTAATCTTGAGATATGCTTCCGTCCTAATAATAAAAACTGCGGCCATTACCGGATCGCAGTTTTTATTTAGTTTAGTATCGCAGGAATTCTTGCCAGGCCGGTCGATTCACCTGCACAGGCACCCGCGTGGGGCGCGAACTGATGACCTTGATCTTGACGGACATACTATCCGTCCCGGAGCTCGTTTTTTGGAATAAACAAACTCAAGCTCTTTTAACTT
>DATCYV010000108.1:0-7071 GCA_036526215.1 Saccharimonadales bacterium (SeqCode) | reverse complement strand
CCAAGCAGGTGTAGAATTTCCTTAGGAACACCGATGACCCCAACCTCACGAGCGGCATCTTCACCGGCGCGAATAACATCTTTCTCGACATTCTTCTGCGCCTTGGCCACGACTTCTTCGATACGACCCGGATGAATACGGCCGTCCTTCATGAGCATCTCGAGAGCCTGACGGGCAACCTCGCGGCGGACCGGGTCAAAGGAACTAAGTACAATGTAGCCCGGCGTATCGTCAACCATAATGTCAACGCCCGTTGCGCGCTGCAATGCCTGAATATTACGGCCTTCTTTACCAATAATGCGGCCCTTCATTTCTTCGTCTTCAAGCTTTACCGAGGTAACCGTGCGCTCGGCGGTTACTTCGGATGCCATGCGCTCCATAGCGGTTGTGATAATCAGCGCTGCCTGCTCTTCGGCTTGGTCGCGGGCCTCGTTTTGCATCTTGGCAATCAGGCCGGTCAAATCACCGCGAATATCGCGCTCGGTCATCTGCATGAGCTTCTCTGCCGCTTCTTGCCTAGAGAGCTTGGCGATCTTTTCAAGCTTATCCTGCTGCTTTTGGCGGATGACACGGATTTCATCCTTTAATTCCTCTACTTCGGCCTCGCTTTTGCGGAGCTTCTCGCTACGCCTATCTAGGTCATCGAGCTTTTTGTCGAGAGTCTCCTCACGCGAAACCAGGCGCTGTTCGATCTCTTTGAGCTCGCGGCGCCTGGTTTGTTCTTCTTTGCGGGTTTGGTCGGTGATCTTGCCAGCTTCATCGCGAGCATTATCGACGATCTGCGACGCTTCCTTCTTAGCTTTAGCAACCTCTTTGGCTGCTTGGTCTTGAGCAGACCCCACCTTGCGTTTTGTAATGACGGTATTTGCGCCAAAACCAACAGCGAGCCCAGCCACAGCGAGCACTATGGTAATTGGGTCCATATGCGTTTCCTTTCTATCGTGCAGATAGAACATTCGGCAATCGCTATCACATCACTAGCCGGCACTGTTCGATCTGAAAATCAAAAATTTATGAAAAATGGAACGGATTGCTTTTTGGGAAAATTTGGCAAATCCTTACATAAAACTATACGCTGTTTTTGCAAGTGTGGTCAATAATACGTCTGGGTTATTTTTTCTGGACCGTAATATGAGCGCCGCGATCATAGGCAGGCAACACGATATCATCATGCTCACCGGCGAGAAGACGGTCGATGCCACGTTCAAGCCACTGCGGGTCCTGCATGCCGATTATCGGAATGCCGAGCGCGTATGCGAGCGTGTCGCCAACGGTAAGCCCAATACGCAAACCCGTAAAACTGCCGGGGCCAGCAAAACCTACAATACCACGCAGGTCATGGATGGTTTTGCCCTCTTGGCTCAGCACGTCAGTTATCTTTTGCAGCAACGTTACCGAGAGCTGCCGATGGGCATACCACACTTCGTAGCGCAATTTAGTTTGGCTATCGAACAGGCCGACCTCAGCCTCAGGTTTGTCGGTACGGATCGTTAGTATGAGCATTACGCTTTAACCGCCTCTATTAAATACTCTAGGTCGTGCGGGCAATGAAAAGTAATTTGCCGCGAACCCACAGGCGTTTGCTTAATAGTAATTGTCAGCCGCTCCTTGGGCAGCACATGTTGCGCCACCTCTGCCCACTCCACGACTACGACTGTTTGGTGGTCACCCACGAACTCGGCCAGCTCATCGGCCACAATGCCCGCCTCATGTAACCGGTAAAAATCAAAATGATGGATATCGAAGTCCTTGGCCTGGTAAAGCTTGCTAATAGTAAAAGTGGGACTGGCAACTTTGTCGGTACTGCCTGCGGCACGCACTAAACCCCTAGTAAAGGTGGTTTTGCCGCCGCCTAAATCACTTACAAGCTCAATCACCTCGCCGCCCCGCAGCACTTTGCCGAGCTTCTCGGCGAGCCGCTCGGTAGCTTCGGAACTGGTGGATTCGGTTTGCCACGTCACTTCGGTACTCATATGCTCCGTATAGTAACGCGAAGCTGCCCACTAGAGCAAGCACCCCTGGATGCAATGGATTACGCACAACAACATTTGCCGCGACAGGCTTAGCGTCAGTAGTCACCTTGGTAGATGCGGCTTTAGGGGTCTTTTGTGTTGCCGTACTCTTTGCAGTTGTCTTATTTTGAGTGGCAGCTGCAGCCTTCACCGTCTTTACTTTCGGCATCGGCGCAGTTACCAGATTCGGCGCATTGGGTGTCGGCGTGGTTGTCCATTGCCAGGCCTGTGCCATGTATGCCCATGCAAAATTATCCTTTGCATCAGCATACGCATCTGACTGCGAAACAAGAGTACCCTGCGGATCAATGAGCCGCACTTGCCCAGAAGTATTTGAAAGGCTCAGGTGTGTCTGCGCCGAAAAGAAGGCCTGATATGCCTGTGGAGCCAAAATTGTTTCCGCAGTAAATGCATATTGGCGCGAGCCTGCTACAAGCACAAAGCCTGTCAGATCATACGGCACGTCATTTGGGTTATAGAGTTCAATAAATTCATCTGCAGCGTCACTTAAAGGACTGGCCGGATTTGGCAATAGCTCCGAAATACTGGGTTGTTGCAGCTCGCTATTAGCAACCCGAGGCATAGGTTCTGGAGTTGGCAAATCAGCATTATCGCCATCCGGGCCTGGGTCATCTGGCAAAGCAGGATCAGGCTGTGGCGTATCTTGCCCGGGCTCGTTATCGGGCAGCGCTGGATCAATCACAGTGCAGCCAGCTATGGGGATTGCTGCAAGGCTTGAAGCCGCGCCGCTGTTCTGCGCCGGCATCGCCGCAAGCGCATTATCGCCTCCAGGAGTTGCACCAGCCGCGACCCCCAAGACTGCTGCATCCCTGCTAACTGTCTTGAGCTCAAAATCACTGGCATTGTTGTTAGTATCAATATAGCCTCCCTGGGCATTGCGGTATCGCTGCACCAGTCGGTCGCCGGTAGTTAATGCCTGCAAAGCAGGGCCCTCGCCACCCCCGCTTGCACCCCAGGCGACCGCATCTTGAACCTCAAGGTTGCACGTTGCAGCATTCGGCCTGAACAAAGCGACAACTTTATCGGCACTTGATAGCTTTGCGGCGTATACTTGGCTAGCTACGTCTACCGACAGCTGCACGCCCGCGGTATGAAGCACTAGGTAGTGCTTTGGCGGAATAACGAGCGCTTGGCTGTCACCCAGCGTTGCCAGTGCTGTTGTTTGCGCTACGCCAGCGTTTGCGTAGCGGACCTGCCAGCCCGAGACGTCAACTGGCACAGCGCTAACATTGTACAGCTCGATAAATTCGTCGCTGGCCGCTGCCGCCCCGGTTTGCAGCTCGGTAATAATGATTGCTGAAGAATATACCGGCTCCACTGCCACATCCGTTCCATTTTGAGCAATCGCATGCAGTGGGATGAACATTACCAAAACTACGCTCGTAAGACAGGTACATGTTTGCAGTATATTCTTCATGCGCAGGATAGTAGGCAAGGCTCCGCAAAAGCGCAAGTCTTTTGTTAGTTTTTTCTTCCCGCGCTATACTAGTGCATATGCTTCAACTTAGCGGCAGTCTGTTAAACCGTCCCGTTCTTAGCTTGAGGACTGGCGGTGTGGTGGCGACGACTACTTCGGTGATCATCAATCCACGTAATCTTAAAATCGAAGGCTTTTATTGCACCGACGCTTTTCAGCGTAAAACGACCGTCGTGCTTCTTTACCAGGACATCCGCGATATTATCCCTCAGGGCTTCGTAGTAAACGACCATGATGTGCTCACCAGCCCGGGGGAACTCATCCGCCTTAAAGAAACTATGGATTTACATTTTGACGTCATGGGCAAGCCCGTGCAAACAGTCAGCCGCGAAAAAATTGGCAAAGTTGTTGACTACGCTACCGAGACAACCACTATGTTCATTCAAAAACTCTACGTAAGCCAATCATTATTCCGCAGTCTGACCGGCGGCAATCTTGGGATCGACCGCACCCAAATAGTCGAAATTACCGACCGCAAGATCGTCGTCCAAGATCTCACGCAACACGTACCGGCTGGCGCCAAAGCGTGGGCTTAATCGGTTTCTTCACCAAGCACCGTTTTTATATCGTCGTATCCAAACCCTTGACGTGCTAAGTATTGCATGAGCTTCGTCTGGTCAGTGTACTTGCGGCGTTTTTTGGCCACCAGCTCGCGCAGTGCGTCCCGTTCGTCTGTTTCGTCTTCGCGGAGCACTTGGTCAATGATCGTTTCGGGCACGTGTTTTTGCTTGAGCTCCAAAGCCAACCGCCGCTTGCTGACACTTTTGAGCAGCCGCCTGTTTGTTACCCATGCCGTTGCAAATGCCTGGTCATCGAGTAAGCCAATGCGCTGCAGGCGTTCCATAATTGTATCAGCTACCGGCTCTTCTACGTTTTTACGCTTTAAATACGTGCGCAGTTCCCATTCGCTGCGTGGTCGCAGCGCCACATACCGCAGCGCGTTACCATATGCTTTGTCGTTACCAGAGGCCTCTTTAAGCTCACTCAGGCGCTGCGCATCAAGCTCCTGGCCAGAGGCCAAACCTTGGCCAAGAAGCTCGGACTCGCTCAGGCTAAACGAATACTTGCCATCAACGTACACCGAATAGCGGTCGCTGCGCTTTGCCTGCTGCTTAATATTTGTGATCTTCATGCAGCCAATATACCAGGCAATGCTGCGACTTGTCTGTAGCCAGCCTTAGGCTTCTTTGGCTGATTCGCGGATTTTAGCCGAGAGTTCCTCGGTAATTTCTGGATGCTCGTTCAGGTATGTCTTGGCGGCTTCACGGCCCTGACCAATCTTTTGCTCGTTGTAAGCAAACCAAGCACCACTTTTGTCAACGATGCCCCGGGCGGCAGCAATGTCCAAAATATCGCCGCTACGGCTAATGCCCTCGTTGTACATAATGTCAAATTCAGCCTCGCGGAACGGTGGAGCAATCTTGTTCTTAACAACCTTTACACGAGTGCGGTTGCCGATTACTTGGTCGCCCTGCTTAATCTGGCCGATACGCCGGATGTCCATACGCACCGATGCGTAAAACTTGAGGGCGTTACCACCAGTAGTGGTTTCGGGGTTACCAAACATCACGCCGATCTTCATGCGGATCTGGTTAATAAAGATCACTGTCGCCTTGGAACGGTTAATAACACCGGTAAGCTTACGCAGCGCCTGGCTCATCAAGCGTGCCTGCAAACCTGGCAAGCTATCACCCATATCACCCTCGATTTCGGCTCGCGGCACCAATGCTGCCACCGAGTCGACGACGATGATGTCCACGGCATTGCTGCGTACCAACGTTTCAGTAATTTCAAGCGCCTGTTCACCGTTGTCTGGCTGGCTGAGCAGCAGATTCTCGACGTCAACACCAATGCGTTTGGCATATGCCGGGTCGAGAGCATGCTCGGCGTCAATAAAGGCGGCTGTTCCACCGTTCTTTTGCACCTCGGCAATCGCGTGCAAGGTAAGTGTGGTTTTACCCGAGCTTTCCGGCCCGTACACCTCAATGATGCGGCCCTTTGGCAAGCCGCCGCCAAGCGCCAGGTCGAGTGAAATACTCCCGGTAGGAATCGTCTCAACCTGGGCATATGCGTTGCCTTCGCCCAGCTTCATGATTGAGCCCTTGCCGAACTGCTTTTCGATCTGCTCCATAGCCAGGCCAAGTGCCTTGGTTTTGCCTTCGCTTATCGCGGTCGCTTCAACATCTGCTTTTGTTTCTTTGGTCTTGTCTTTAGCCATGGGTAACCCTCCGTACGTAATTTATCCCCACCAGTCATTCTTTTAATAGTATATCAGTAAACTGGTACTGCTTGTAAGAAATAATACTTTGCTCAAAACCGCAAGTCTTTTTGTGGCAATAATTGGCAGTAATTACAGGGTTTCTAAGTATTTGCGGATTTTGAGCGCCGCTGCCGCGCCTTCACCTGCTGCCGTAGCGATTTGCATGGTGGCGCCGCTACGAACATCTCCTGCGACAAAAACGCCAGGTATAGGAGTTTGCAAGTCATCATTCGTAACCAAGAACCCCACCTCGTCAAACTTAAGTTGCGGAATGTGGCGTAAAAAGCCCGTGTTCGGCTTCAGGCCAATAAACACAAACACGCCGTCTGTCGGGAACTCTACGGGCTTGCCGGTCTTTTTGTCCGTCCCAAGAACCTTGGTCACCTTGCCATTTTCTCCAACGATTTCATCGGTTGCCGTGTTGAGATGCACAGTAATCTTACCGGCATGCACCATGTCTTCAAGCTCATGCTGCAACACTTCTGAGGCTTTGAGCTCACTGCGCACAAGTAAGTCGATATGAGAAGCAAAACGAGTTAAAAACAAAGCCTCTTGAACTGCAGAATTACCGCCTCCGATCAACACCAATCGTTTATCACGATAGAATGCGCCATCACATGTTGCGCAGTAGTGGACGCCTTTGGCGTAAAACTCTTTCTCACCCGGAATATCTACCTTTTTAAAGTCTGTGCCTGTAGCGATAAGTACAGCCTTGGCGTATATATCACCATCGGTCGTTGTCAGGCGTTTTAGATTGCCATCGGTTGCTATATCAGTGACCTCGCCCAAGACAATCTCTGTACCAAAGCGTTCAGCCTGCTCGCGAAGATTGTCGGAAAGGTTGAGGCCCTCAATGCCCTGGGGAAAACCCGGGTAGTTCTCCACCTTATCAGTAATTGCGATCAAGCCGCCTAAAACACCCTTTTCGATAACAACGGTACTGATATCTTCACGTGTTGTATATATTGCAGCCGCCAAAGAAGCCGGGCCGCCACCAATTATGGCTAGGTCATACGTTTTTTTGTCACTCATGTTTGTAAACTTGCCCTATATTATAAGTAGCGGCTAATAGTACTAGACGCCGCCAGCCTGCCCCTCACAGGAGATAACAATTATTATACGAGGAACGGGCATTAATTACCTAGCTACTGTTCATAAAATTGGGCTTATTAAAGGTTATGGTTTTCGCTATAATAGATGATAGCAATGGGTGTTAAAGATTCTTTTCTAGGGAGACTGCTGGGCAGTGCCGATAAGTTTAGCGACGAACAGGTCGCCCAAACCATTACCATGCTTGTTGA
>DATCYV010000107.1:0-5674 GCA_036526215.1 Saccharimonadales bacterium (SeqCode) | reverse complement strand
AAAGGCTGGCGCGAGTAGCGTAAGCAGCGAACGTGCAACACCGTCAACAATCGGACGGATACTCATCCATGGCCGACCGTATTGTTCGGATGACCCACGCGTCCAGGCATTGCCGCTGGGCGTCAAAGACGGCAAGCTCATGGTTGCAGTTCACAGCGAATGTACCGGCGATCCCACTGCGCCAGCCTGGACCTACAATGGCGCCGCTCAGATCAAAGCCAATGCCGCACGAGCACTGCCAAATGGCAGCGAGTTTGGTGTTTCGTGTTTTGTTGACGGGCAGTTCGTCCGCACAGATGCCGCGGCATACGGTGACGCTGTCGGCAAGACCGGAAGCACTAGATGGCTCAAAGGTACCACACCAGGCCAGGACCAAGGGCAAGAATATTTGCCATGGTCGAACGCAGGATTTGTTGCACTCGAGCTGGGCGGGTTCAGGCTACCGCAGTGCTAGCTCAAAACTAGCCGACAACGCGGAAGACTTCTTCGAGCGTAGTAGTGCCCGCAAGCGCCTTCAGGATGCCATCTTGCAGCATGGTGATCATGCCGTCTTCGCGGGCCTTTTGCTCGATCATTTCAGTAGTGATCTCGTTTGGCGGCCTGCGGAGTATCTGCTGCACGCCAGGGGTCATAAGCATCTGCTCACGGATCGGCACCTGGCCGGTGTAGCCAAATGGATTTTCGGCAGATGTGCCCGGCTTGTAAAGCGTAATATTGGCGATGTCGGGGCGCTCTACGCCCTGCGGCAGCGTATCGATAATGAGCTTTAGCTGCGCTTTGAGGCCCTCGTCGGGCTGATATGGCTGCTTGGTTTTGTCATCAAGTACGCGCACCAAGCGCTGTGCCATAACCAAATGGATAGCCGAGGCAAACAACGGATTTATCCCAATAAAGTCGAGCATGCGGGTAATTGCTGCCGCTGCGCTCGAGGCGTGGAAGGTGCTGAGCACTAAGTGACCGGTAAGTGCCGCTTGCAGCGCAGTTTTAGCAGTGTCTTGGTCACGGATTTCTCCGATCATTACAACGTCGGGGTCAAGCCTGAGTACGGCGCGCAACTTTTCGGCAAAGCCGGATTGGTTGACATCGCCAGCCACCGGGATCTGTGTAACCCCAGGCATAAAGTATTCAACCGGGTCTTCGAGCGTCAGAATCTTGCGCTCAGGACTGTTGAGCGTATTAACAATTGAATACAGCGTGGTCGTCTTACCGGAGCCGGTCGGGCCAACTACCAGCACCATACCCGTTGGGTGCTGAATAATGTCGTCAACCACAGCACGCTCACGTTCATTGAGCCCTAAGTTTTCAAGCTTAAGCAGCTCTAGCTTAAGGGTAAAGATACGCATTACAACGTCTTGGCCGTATACGGTGGGCACTGTTTCGACACGCAGATTTACGGTAACATCCTCACCAGTCGCCAGACGATAGGTTTTGTTAATATGGCCAGTCTGCGCTTCGTCGACACCGGTTGATACATTGGCCGCAATAGCGATTGAACTCAGCAGCTGGTGATATTTTTCGCGGCTTAGTGTGGCGATAGGATGCAGCACACCATCTACGCGAAAACGGATACGCACGTCGTTTTCTTGGTTTTCGAGGTGGATGTCAGAGGCTTTGAGCCGATACCCCTGCTGCACCAGGTACGCCAAAATGTCATCGGCGCGCACTTGCCCAAGCGTTGAACTCACCTGCTCAAACATGTCATCACTTGTTTGGGCAGTAAAGGCGATATCTTGGTATTCAATCTTCTTGGGCGGATCGTACAGCTGCATGTACTCGCGGTAGCCGCTATCCGAAATAATTGCAAAGTTGGTGCGCACGTCACTAAAACGCTGTCGCATCTCGTTAATAGTCTGCTGTGAGGTGCTGGTAGTTATGCCAAATAGTACGTTACTTTGGTCGGCCTGCAACGGAATAATGCGCTTCTGGTACATCTCGGCTTTGTCGAGAAAGTCTTTGTAGAGCACCTTTTGCGGCAACGTCGACGTATCGACATAATTAAACCCGAGCAATCGGGCACGTCGCAATGTCGCGTCTTCTTCGTCGCGTCGAGCATCCTGAGCCATACCGTAATTATAGTCGAGTCACGTTGTAACCACAACCGCTTTACGGGTGTTAGGTCTATCCCTGCTTGACCACCGCACTATGTATAAAAGGGAGCGTTCACCTCCAAAGGAGAGCTTAAGTATCGGTTCACTCTGGTGCTAACCAACTCCCTTTTACACATAGTGCGGTGGTCAGCCTCAGATATCCCTACCATGCGGTATAATTGTGGTAATGAGTGAGATTGTTTTAATTGCGCACAATTTGCGGAGTTGCCATAATGTGGGCTCGCTCCTGCGCACCGCGGAAGGGCTAGGAGTGCACAAGGTGTATTTGACTGGGTATACGCCATACCCGGTGCATGCTTGCGATGTCCGTCTGCCGCACCTGAGCAGCAAAATCCACAAACAGATTGCCAAAACCGCGCTTGGCGCCGAAGAAACGCAAGTCTGGGAGCAGTCCGACGAATTAACTCCTGTACTCGAAAAGCTTAAAGCAGATGGATACACGATTGCTGCCATCGAGCAAGCGTCCAATTCGACTGCCCTGCCCTCATACGCTGCGCCAGATAAAATTGCCCTGCTTGTCGGGCGCGAGGTTGAGGGCGTCGAGCCCGAGGTTCTGGCCCGTATGAATGTCATCCTCGAGATCCCGATGTTCGGCAAAAAAGAGTCCTTCAATGTGGTCCAGGCCGCCGCCATGGGTATGTACCATTGTGCATTTTATTAAAGCGTAAGCTTGTTATATACTAAGAACCAAGATGGTTCTTGCGCCACATCCAAAACAGCATAAACCGACTGCTCATGACAAAAAACGTTACGGGCAGCATCACAAGCCAAACAAGCACTTTTCGCAAGCGTATTGGCCGTACTTGCCAATGCTCTTGGTTGTTCTGAGTGGCTTTATCCTCAACCTCACCTGGCATGCTGGTAGTGCGGTGCTCGGCTACGCCACCAACGTCAGCCCCAATACCTTGTTGCAGCAAACCAACATCCAGCGCACCAAGAGTGGTGAAACCGCATTGGCATTAAATGATGAGCTTACCGCAGCCGCCCAAGCCAAGGCCAACGACATGGCCAAACACAATTACTGGTCGCACGTTACGCCCGACGGCAAACAGCCTTGGCAATTTATTGCTTCGGCCGGCTACAGTTACCAATCTGCTGGCGAAAACTTGGCTTATGGGTTTGACAACAGCAGCGCCACCGTTGCCGGCTGGATGAACAGCCCAACACACCGCGCAAACATCCTAAACAACAATTACCAAGACGTGGGTTTTGGCATCGCTAACGCGCCCAGCTACCAGGGCGGCGGCGAAGAAACTATTATAGTTGCTATGTACGGCCAGCCACAAACAGTTGTGTCGCCGTCTATCGTCAAGAATGGCAGCGTCACGCCCAGTACCCAACCAGCCATTGCCGAAACAGCTCCGCTCACGAATCAAGCAAACAACACATCAACCACTGCTGGCAGCGACGCACGGCAGATCACGACCCGCAATGTTTCGCGTATCGATATCCTGACCGACGGCAACGCCCAGTGGGCCGCTATGGTACTTGCCGTACTGGCAACGCTTGCTGTAATTCATCTACTGCTTACCCACGCCCGCGTCTGGCGACGCTACTTGCTTAAGGGTGAGATGTTTTTCATCAAGCATCCGCTGCTCGATACCGCATTTGTCGCCCTTGGCGTGCTTGGGTATGTTTTGACCCGCACAACTGGCTTTATTCAGTAATAAAGGAACCATAATGTTTAAATACGCCTCAAAAATCACACTCGGCATTACGGGCACGACGTTTGCGGCCGGGGTGGGATATGGCTGGTATCTGTACCAGCACCGAGGCCACGCATCCGAGGCACATGTTATTGGTAGTAACGCCGTCGCCCAACATCTGTTGTTGGTCGCAATCGCTGTCGCGGTTGTAGCGATCTCGTTGTTCTACCACGCCAAGGCTCCCAAAAAACCATATATCGTATGGCGGGCACCGTTCACACCAGAGGCATTGCACCGGGTGCGACTAACCATTTTGGGTGGACGGCAATCGGCAAAGGGCACCGTGCGAGCGGTTGTGGTAACGCTTTTGTCACTTATTATGCTGTACGCATTCTTTCGCGCTGGTATGCAGATTTTTGCGTCGGCCGACCCGAACTTTGTAGTTAACGCCTGGGGTGGCCCATCACGCTTGGGCGCGTCATTCTATCATTGGCTCGACTGCGCCGTGCTGTTTTATATAACGGCTGGCATAACTGCACTGTACGCCGTTGATTTGCCTGCTCGCAAAAAGGGCAAGGCCGCTCGGCACAAGAAGCGCGCCAAGTAATAACCCGCCATCCTCATATAAACCAACGCACGCTTTGGGTGTATACTTCAGTATATGACCGGCGTGTTTCTCATAGCATTCTTAGCCTCACTGGTTGGGCTGGTCTGGGGCATTATTGCACCTGATCGCTTAACAAAACTAGCACGCGCCAAACAACCCCTCAGCCGGAAGCGAATCGGTGTGACCATGGGAGGATTAGCCCTCATATTCTTTGTCTTAACAGGGGTTACCGCGCCGCAGCAGACACAGACCGCCAAGACAACCAATTTGGTAATGCAATCATTGTCCAAATCGCAAGTTAAGGGCGACAGCATATCAACAAAAACTGTTACCGAGACCGAACCGGTCACATTTGATACCAAAAACCAAGATGATCCAAGCCTAGCGAAAGGTCAAACCAAGGTCGTCCAAACCGGCCAAAATGGAGCACGGACACTCACCTACCGTATTACCTATACAAACGACACACAGACCGATAAAACACTCGTAACCTCTGAGATTACGACACCAGCAGTAGATCAGATCGTAGCCGTTGGCACCTACGTTGCACCCCAACCGGTCGCCAAACCTACGCCCGCTCCTTCACCTGCGCCCACACCAACCCCAACTCCGTCACCAAGCTGCTACCCGCTCACTAATGGCGGCAACTGCTACGCGCCCGGCCAGTACTGCCGCAATGCAGACCATGGAACAACAGGCGTTGCAGGCAATGGCACACCCATTGTTTGTGCTTACAACAATGGGTGGCGTTGGGAGCCACGCTAGCGCTACTGTAGCTTGACGTTGTCTTCACCAACCAGGTCTTGGAGTCTGCCCAGGGCGGCTTTATCGCACTTGGCAGGAAGTTTAATAATCTGTTTGCTGTCGACCGGACCGAGCACCAATACGACCTCGGTATCGCCCTTATTCTCGTCAATGGACTGCTTGAGCGAGAACAGCAAGTCTTGGTTTTTGCTATCGTGCAGGCGAATGTACAAACGCTCCGGTGCGGGCTCCGCCACGGCGCTGCTGCCTTTGGCTAGGGCCGACCCAGGCCCAGCAGCTACCGGCTTCTTTTCAAACTTCTCGTTGGGATCCTTGCCCTTGCTGGTTGTCACCGCTGCCGCCGGCGAACGCTTGCTGCCGGGCGGGCGCATCTTTTTACCGGTCGGCTGGTAAGCCGTAGCCTGCTCGCCGGTAATTTCGCGGGCATCATCTACCAGGATTTTTACTTCTTCGCCAATGTTGCCCTCTTTGTCTTTGGCAGAGATTTTGCCGCGCGCCAGAATGACTTTGTCGCGCTCCCACAAACCAGCGGTCTGCTGGTAGGCACC
>DATCYV010000106.1:0-13213 GCA_036526215.1 Saccharimonadales bacterium (SeqCode) | reverse complement strand
TGGATTTCCAGAGCCCGCCAAAACCTGTGAAGATATTGCGGCACGGGTAGCTGGGCTTTTTGAATCTGACCCACAACTTGCATGGGTAAACTTGCAAGAAGTTACTGAACGCCCACCGCACGGAGCACCTATTATTGAACGACTAGGACAGTATGGGCTTAAGTACATAGCTATCTCTGAACCAACCGACACCGTGCCCGACACTACAGAGCCGCTACGCATGGTAACTATCACCCGGCATGAGCCACTTACGGTCAGCAAGATCGAATACGGTGAACATTTTACCGATGGCAAAGGATACGAGCACTGGGGCCGTTTACTAGAAGTGACCGTACCAATCGGCGCGAATGACACCGTTACCACCGCCAATGCGCACGCCCTGTATATGCGGCCAGCTACTATGCGTGCCCGCAGGCACCGCTGGCATGCACTACGGGAAGTACTAGGCGAGCCAGAGCGCATGCAAAGACACGTCTTAAACGGCGACCTTAACACGCCAAAATTTGGGCTTGAACTGCAGCGCACATGCGCCGCATTAGGTAGGCGCGCAATAACCGGCGGCCTGCGGGATACCACTTGGAAATGGTGCCAGAGCCGCTGGATTCGGCTTAACCTAGACCACATGCTCCTAACCAAAGACCTTGAACCGCTACGGGTGCCCCAGGGGCATACCCTGCATCATCACAGGCAGCTCTCGGATCATACGGCCTTGCGCGGCTCGTTTAGGCCATTGCATCCTGCTGTGAATGCGCTTATGCTTAGAAGGTAATATTAACAACAAGGAGATGTACTGATGAAAATGAATGCTGCCGATTATGTCGCCTGGC
Source organism: Saccharimonadales bacterium (SeqCode) (assembly GCA_036526215.1). GTDB lineage: Bacteria > Patescibacteriota > Saccharimonadia > Saccharimonadales > UBA4665 > JARIHD01. The sequence continues at coordinate 12,386 of DATCYV010000106.1, read as the reverse complement.
TACTAGTTGTTGTAGGAGGCCTTAACTGGGGGCTCGTAGGAGCGTTTAAGTACAACCTGGTCGACAAGCTATTCGGAGTAGGTTCAGGGTTAAGCCGCGCCGTATACGTGCTTGTCGGGTTGAGCGCCATCTACATGCTCGTAGCTGTTCTTGTTAAGTCGAGCAAGGGCGCGACGACCAAATAGCCCCCTCAATTGGTAGCCGCATGCGGCATATGACGCACAGCGGCTCATGATAATACAGCCTCGCTTGTAGAAAGCGGGCTGTATTTTTTGCATACCAGCACTTTACTCATACCCCCCGGGGGTATACCATTTAGATATGATAAGCGACATACAGCAACGCGCACTGCACCGCACCAAAATATTACAAGGGCAGCTCAAAGGACTCGAAAAGATGATCGCCAGCGAAGAGTATTGCATGGATATCATTACCCAAAGCCTGGCAATCCAGAAATCACTCAGCTCACTAAACCGGCTCATTTTAGAAAACCACATTCGTACACACGTAAAGGACATGCTTGGCTCGGGCTCGCCTGACCTCCAGGACCAAGCCGTCAGCGAACTGCTCAAACTCTACACCTTAGCGAACATTAAAGGAGGGCATGATGAAGGAACTCACTGTTCCCATTAAGGGGATGCACTGCCACTCGTGCGAGCTAACGCTCGAGGATGCTTTGCGGCAACTGCCGGACGTCAACAATGCCAGCGTCAGCCTACGCGCCCGGACCGCAATACTCAAAGTCAAGCGCACGCCGCCTGCTGACACGATCCGCAAAGTGGTTCAGGGCGCCGGCTACGACATTGGCTACGACCAAAAGCCCTGGCTCAGCCACAACCGCGCCGACTATGAGAACGTCGTGTATGGCATTGCGGTGATAGTCGGCATTGCCGTTATCTTTACCGCGCTGCACGTATCCAACTGGACATTATTTAACAGCGCTGGCAAGGCGCAAGGGTTTACAGCACTATTAGTCGGATTAACAGCCGGCGTATCAACCTGTATGGCGCTGGTTGGCGGCTTGGTGCTTGGCATTTCGGCCCGGCATGCCGAGCAGCGTCCAGAATCCACAGCCAAAGACCGCTTTCGTCCGCATCTCCTGTTTAATCTAGGGCGGTTTATATCATTTGTGATCTTGGGCGGCGTGATCGGTACGCTTGGTATGTTTATCAGTTTGAAAGGGCCGCTGCTCGGGCTGCTTACTATTGGCGTCGGCATCGTCATGCTTGTACTTGGCGTGCAGCTCACTGACATCTTCCCACGACTGAGCAGTAGCGGGTTCACATTGCCAAAGAGCCTTGCCGAGCGGCTCGGCATTATGCGGCGCAGCAGCCAGGCATACAGCGACCACAATGCCCTGGTGCTGGGCGCACTCAGCTTCTTTTTGCCCTGCGGCTTTACGCAGGCTATGCAGCTTTTGGCTATAAGCACTGGCAGTTTTACTAAAGGAGCCCTGATTATGGGCGCCTTCGCCCTGGGCACAACTCCTGGTCTGCTGGCTGTCGGCGGCCTAACCTCGTCAGTAACTGGCGCGTTTGCTAAACGATTTTTCAAAGTTGCCGGGGTAGTCGTACTGGTTATGGCACTATACAATATCAATAATGGCTATACCTTAACGGGCTGGGCACGGCCATTCAGCCATCCTGAGCAAACCGCTCAAAAAACGCTCATTTTGCCCGGCGAGCCCAGAGCCTTTAGCCCCAAAGTCAGCAATGCAACCAACAATGAGCTCAAAACCACGTTTCACTTCCAGAGCGACATCATCCCGAATACCTTTACTGTTAAAGCCGGGAGCACCTATACCCTGCTGGTCGACGCCAAAGAGGACGGATCGGGCTGCATGAGCACCATCATGATCCCCGGGCTCGTCGATACGCCGCAGTTTATTAAGGGTGGCGCGACTAACCGGCTCACCTTTACCGTTAACAATCCAGGCACATATAAAATCACGTGCGCTATGGGCATCCAGCGCGGCAGTATTAACGTCATATAGGGGGATATATGAGCAGGCATACACTCGCCATATCGGGCATGCACTGTACATCGTGTGCAGGTACTATTGAAAAACAGCTCAAAAAGGTACCTGGTGTTGCCGCTGCCCAAGTGAATTTTGCCACCAAAAAGGCCGTAGTCGAGAGTACCGAGAACCAAGTCGCAGACGAAGCACTTGTTCACGCCGTCCACAAAGCCGGTTACAAAGCCGAGCCTATTGACCACGAACATCACCATGGGCATGCCGGTAGCCACGAGCATCACCACGCAAGCGGCGAGCACGAGGCCAAAAGTTGGTTTGTCCGGTTTGTGACTGGCATAATCCTCAGTTTGCCCCTGCTCTACTTTATGTTGCTCGACTTTATACCGTGGTTGCCCGGCCACGAAAGCACTATGTCGTGGATGGGCGGAGTTTCATTTGTGCTGGCTACGATTGCTCAGGCATATTTGGGCAAGGACTTCTACAAGGGCACTTGGGCTGGTCTGCGTACCTGGTCCTTCAACATGGATAGCCTGGTGGCAATTGGCACGACCGCCGCATACGCCTACAGTACTGCTTTTTATCTTGCGTACGTTTTAGAGCGCCATAGCCTGATTGGCGTAAACGGTGCGAAAATTCCGGAACTGTATTTTGAGACCAGCGTCTTCTTGCTTACCTTCTTGGCACTTGGCAAATGGCTTGAGGCACGCGCCACTGGCAAAACAAGCGACGCTATTAAGAAACTCGTGAGTCTGCAACCACAAATCGCCCACGTAAGACACGGCGATATGCTGCATGACATGCCGGTTGACGCTGTCGAGCATGGCATGATCCTTGTCGTTCGCCCGGGCGAGAAAATTCCGCTCGACGGCGTTATTACTACTGGCAGTTCAAGCGTTGACGAGTCGATGATCACCGGCGAAAGTGTCCCAGTCGAAAAACAGCCAGGCGACATGGTAGTTGGCGCCACCCTGAACAAACAGGGCGGTTTTGAGTTTCGGGTAACACACACCGGCTCCCAAACCGTCCTGGCCCAGATCATCCGCCTGATCGAGGACGCCCAAAATGCCAAAGCCCCTATTCAAGCCCTCGCCGACCGTGTATCCAGTTGGTTTGTGCCGCTGGTTATTGTTATTGCGCTCGTCACGTTTGGCATGTGGTTCTTTGTACTGCACAGCACCTTTGTATTCGCACTTATGTCATTTACGGCCGTCATGGTTATTGCCTGCCCATGCGCATTGGGGCTGGCAACGCCAACGGCAATTATGGTCGGCACTGGCAAAGGCGCCGAACACGGCATCCTGATAAAAGGCGGTGAACCACTCGAGGCCGCCCAAAAGCTCGACGTCGTCGTCTTTGATAAAACCGGAACTGTTACCAATGGCACACCCGTGCTTACCAGTATTGTGCCCCTGCATGGCCATAGCGAAAACGACATACTGCAGCTGGCAGCTTCGCTAGAGTCAACCAGCGAACACCCCTTGGCCGAGGCCATTATCCGCCGCGCCAAAGAACAGGCGCTCGCCTTGCACACAGTAAGCAATTTTACCGCACTTCCTGGGCATGGCATTACGGGCACCGTACAAGGCAAAACCCTTTACGTTGGCACGCGCAAACTTATGGCCGACCACGCCAAAGCCAGCACCACCGAGGCCGAAGACGCCTGGAGTAGCCTAGAACAAGCCGGAAAAACCGTTGTGGCATTGGCTTCTGGACACAAGGTTATCGGCCTGTTCGCCATTGCCGACACCATCAAGGGCACCTCTGCCCAGGCCATCAAAACTCTTAAGCGCATGGGCCTTACTAGCTACTTGCTGACAGGCGATAACATTCACACCGCAAAAGCCATTGCCCGGCAGGCAGGGATTGCCCACGTCATTGCCGAGGTCGCGCCCGGCGCCAAAACCGAGTCCATCCAAAAACTCCAGCAACAAGGCCACCGCGTTGCCATGGTCGGCGACGGGATTAACGACGCTCCAGCACTCGCCCAAGCCGATCTTGGCATTGCCATGGGCAATGGCACCGACATTGCCATGGAAGCGGGCGGCATTGTGCTCATGCGCAGCGACCTACTCGGCGTGGCCACCGCCATCCAGCTGTCACGCCAAACCGTCCGCAAAATCAAGCAAAACCTCTTTTTTGCACTCATTTATAATGTTATCGGCATCCCCATTGCCGCACGCCTCTTTTACCACTGGGGAGTTGCCCTCAAACCAGAGTTTGCCGGCTTGGCCATGGCGCTCAGCTCGGTGTCGGTAGTTGGCAATTCGCTCACCTTGCGGTACTTTAAGCCCGGCAAGCGCTCGTCAGATTCTAGGGTGTAGATTTTTTAACAGCGTCTGGGATGTGGTCTGCGCTAAGATGGGATGACTGTAAGGAGAAAGCAGTCCATGGCATACACCAATACTCCCCTGAGCTCACCGTCAATCGAGCAAGCACATACTCCCGAACAGCAAGCCAGGTACGAAAAATACACCACAGAACGCAAGCTCGCCAAAGCCATTGGCGGCTCACGCGAGATACTGGTCGAAGCCACCACCGTCTTTCCTTTTACACTGTTCCCAGACACGATCAGCATCGATCGGACGCAAATTAGCATTGTACACCGCTCGTTTATAAGAGTTGGCGAGGCTATTAGTATGCGTATTGAGGATGTGCTAAACGTCGAAGCAATTGTTGGCCCGTTCTTTGGCTCGCTGCAAATCTATACCCGCTTCTTTAACAGTGAAAAGCCATACCACGTACATTGGCTGTGGCGCCATGACGCCCTACGGATTAAACGCATATTGCACGGATACCTAATCGCCATAAAAAAGCATATTGATTGTTCTGCACTGAGCACGCAAGAACTCGCCCGCATGCTCGACGAGCTCGGCCGGGGCACGGGTGCTACCGAGCTGCGATAGCTGGTGTATACTGGGGTCATGGCCTCAGGTGTCATCTACCGCAACGTCCGCTCGCGCGACCAATTAGAGCTCTTTTTGCTGGCCGCTGTTTCAAGCCTGCTACTCATCCGGTTGTACTTATACCTGACCGGCTATCCGCAAATTGGCAGCGGCGGGCTGCATATTGCCCACATGCTGTGGGGTGGCGCGCTCATGCTGGCCGCACTCATTACCAGCCTCACGTTCCTCGGCGCCCGGTCGCGCACGATTGTCGCGCTGCTAGGTGGCGCCGGCTTTGGCATATTTATTGACGAGCTTGGCAAATTCATCACACGTGACAACAATTATTTTTACAAGCCAACCGTAGGGCTTATTTACGCCATCTTTGCTGTTTTGTACCTGATAGTGAACTTCCTGAGCCGCAAGCAAACCATGAGCTCGCGCGAATGCCAACTCAACGCACTGTCGCAACTTGAAGAGGTCGTCGCCCGTGATCTTGACCCAATCGAAAAAGCACGCGTCATGCAACTCCTTTCCCAGGCCGACCCTCACGATCCAATCACCCGGCAACTCCTGCGGCTGCTGAACAGCACCGGCACCATCCCCCGTCCAGCGCCCAAACGTTTTCACCGCTTTCTTCAAAGACTCACCGTGCAGTATGAGCACTTCTGGCGGCAGCGTCACTCAAGTCTCTGGGTGCAAATCTTTTTCTTGGCCGAGGTAGCGTTGTTTGTCCTTGGAGTACTCGGCACGATTTATAACAGCATCGACAGTGTGCTTGATATCTTTCAAGGACACGTGCCATATGCAACCGAGCTCGTACTAGGCCAGCTTGCATCGTCAATCGTGGCTGCCGGTTTTGCAGTGTGGGGCGCGCTTTTACTGACCCGCTCGCGACTACACGCCTACGAGCAGTTTCGCCGCGCCACGCTTATTAATTTGTTCCTCACTCAGTTCTTCATGTTTTCGCGCATCCAATTTGGCGCACTGCCGGCATTCGCTTTTAACATGATCCTCCTTGGTCTTATTAGCTATGCCATCCGCCAAGAGCATCGCTTGCGAGCAGCCAGATAGTCCCAGGGAGCCAAAGCCCTAAAATAATTACTGTCCTGGCTTTGTCGCACCACCAGATGGTGAACTTGCAGAGTTGGTCGAGACTGCCAGTAAGCTATCCAAAAATGCCTTAATCTGGCTAAAATCATCCAGGCCAGCAGCCGGAACCAATACCGACTGGCTATGATAGTACGTACTTTCCAGCAGATTTTTACCATCGGCACTGTTAAGACTTACAGACTGTACCTTGTTGCTAGGGATTTGTTTAGACAGGTCGTACAAACGGCGCACTTCGCTTGCCTTAAGATCGGTTTGCACGTTATTCCCCATGGCATCAAGTAACTGGCCAAGCTTGACTGGGTTAGAGAGCGTGCTCATCGAGCCAGCCTTGTCTTTTAGGGCAAGCAAGATCTTGCGCTGGTTTTCGGTGCGCGTAAAGTCGCTGTTTATATAGCCGTAGGAACGCCACGAATCACCACGCGCCCGCGCCAGGTTGAGCGCTGCCCGGCCGTCCAGATGAACTACGCCATTGGGCAACTTTACAAGTGGCAAACGCGTTTTAAGGTCAGGGCTGGGGTCGTATAAACCGCGCGGATCGCTGCTCTGGATGTCCACATCGATACCGTCCACCGCGCTCACCGATTGCTCCAGCGCCGTGTAGTTAACCAGCGCACAGTACTGGATACCCACCCCAAAATGCTCAGAAACCGTTTTTTCAAGCAGGCCCATGCCACCAGCAGCGTAGCCACTTTCGCTAAAGTTATCACGCTTGCCGTCTTGGTATGCCTCGTTAATCTTGGCGTAGCCATAGCCCGGGATATCAACGTACAAGTCGCGCGGAATACTCAATATAAAGCCTGTCTTGTCTTTAACATTTAGGCTCACCAGCATAATCGAGTCGGTCAGCTCGGCGCCCCCGTGGCCCGGGTCGTCGGCCGAGTTTCCGGCCAGCAAAATGTTTACTCGGCCGCCGTCTTCGCCTCTCAGCTTGGTCGTTTTAAGTGAATCAACCAGGCCCCGCCAGCCAAAAATCTTGACTTCATTAATGAGGAACTTGCCGCCAACCCACAAACCAGCCAAAAGCACGATCGCCAGCAACACTAAAAGCAACCGCTTAGACCACTTTTTGATACGGCTCTTAAGAGGTGGCTTGCCTTCGAGTGCCACCGTTAGCTTGCTCTTGCCACGCACCCCGCCCGCGGGAATCGTCCGATACAGACGCTCGAACTCTTTGTCGTCGCGTGAAGCGTGCGTCTTTGGTTTTTTAGGTATTCGCATAGCCATTTACCGTATTATACCCTACGCCCTCTCCCTGAAGATCAGCTGACAATAGTCTATAAATGCTATCAATAACCAACATCCGGGCTGCCAAATACACGTACTTTAAGCAGGAGCAGCCGCATCGCAATCACATGCAAGTGCAAAGATACAAACAGCAGCGCGAACGCGAATAACAAGTAGGCCATCGCCATGGTCGGCCTGCTCGTCTGGTCGAGGCCTACCTCGCTTGCCAGAATACAAAACGGCAAAATAACCTTTATAAATACAAAGGTATACAGCGTCCAAACAAGCAACACCAGCAGCCGCACACCAAGACGACGGACCATTTCGTGCTCGATCGCCCGCTTGGCGGGTGTGTCTACGGCACGCATTTCGTTTACGGTCATCGACACGCTACCTATTAGCCTAATGAGCGCCCGCACAAGCACATACAATGCGACGCCAGCCAAGGCTGCTCCAAGTGCAATAAGCATAGTATGCTGCATCGTCTTGCTGGCAAGCGCCTGGCCAATAACTGGCCCGCTGCCACGTGAGCTTTGGAGCGCCGTAACCAACCCCTCATTGCCAAAAAAGTAATCGTAGAACGGTACTTGCGTTAGTACACTTGACCAGTTAGATACAATCATAATTGCGGCCGCACAACTGCTGCACACAATAAAACTTACAAGAGACGGGCGCAAAAGCAGCACACTGTAATTCAAGCGACGCATTATTACCATAGTAAGCTATAGCAGTATACGACGCCAGGGTAAATCATTGTAAAAAACATATCAGGATGCAACGAACAATGATATGCTTAAAGCATAAGCGTTCATTTATAAGGTTCCGCATGTCTCATAAACGCAAAAAATCGTCGGTGCGCTCCCTCACCTTCACCTTCAAGCAACGTCGTATTGAGGTACTACTCGACAAGGTACTCATTTTTCGCTTCATACGCAATTTACATGGGCGGTTTTGGGGACTCGCCGGCATTCTGGTCATGATCATCGGCTTTACCGTGTGTTTTTTAATCCGCCAAGATATGATCCACCCGTCCACCGCCTTTAGCGACTTTGGCAGTGATACCCGCACAGCACCCTATTTCGCTGGCTCAGTGTTCTTTGGTGCATACGGCATGTGGCGGTGGCGCAATTATCTGGCTCGTACCTGGAAGCGCTCAATGCTAGTCCAGGGGCTTATAACCCTCACTGTATTAGGGCTCTACCTGGTGGCGCTCATGCCAGTAAGTTGGCGGCCAATTCCGCACACCATCCATATGTTTGGCGTAAGCCTGGCCGGGATAAGCATGCTTACTGCGGTGGTCGTCGACAGCTTACTTACCAAACCACACGACGGCCGTGTTCGTTTGTGGCGTTTCACCCGTTTTGTGTCATTCGTCAGTATTATTGTTGGCGGCGTTATGATGGCCGGATCTACCGAGTGGCTGCACTGGTTTAACCTGTCGCTGGTTGGCGAATCGCTCGTGCTGTGGGGCTATTTGGTGTGGATCGTATTCAAAACGTACGCCGGCGAAGGCAACACTACAGTACTCGCCCGTATCCTGAAGAAATTTGTATTTATTGATTAACTACAACACCCGCCCGGTACGCACGGTGCTACTATGAATGCATGACTACACTTGGACTTCGGTTCATTACTGCAACCGACTATCTAGCAGCATTACAACAAGTCCTGCCGTTGGCAAAAAAACGCATCGTCATACACGCCATGGTGCTGCTATGGCAGCCACACACCGAGACGCTTCTGCCTTTACTGCGCGATGCGCTAGAGCGCGGTGTCGAGCTACGCATCGTTGGCGACCTATACAGCAAATTTCACTCTAATATGCCCAAGTTTGTACGGGGCGACCACGGCCCGCGTTGGGGGCATACGCTCGCCATAAATAGCGAGTTGCAATCGCTGGGAGCACATGTTACTTATGTTGGCAAAATCGGGCTCAACCCCTATAAACAGCGCTGCCACAGCAAGATCACCATCGTCGATAACCATGTATACTCCTTTGGTGGCGTTAACTTTTATAGCGGCGCATTTACCTTTCACGATTACATGCTTACTACTACAAGCAAGACGCTTGCCGACCGCTTGTACTCACTTGTTTGTGCCATCGAAAAATACCCACGCATGACTGATTTCGCCGACCCTATCGACGAAGAAAATACTCTTTTATTTGACGGTGGCTCTCCGGGCTCGTCGGCAATTTACAAAACCGCTTGCGAGGTGGTTGCCACGGCCAAAAAGGTATACTACGTATCAAAAATGTGCCCCAGCGGCGAGCTGGCCAAACTCATTAACAAAACCGACAATGCCTGCTATTTTGTTCGTCCCGCCCAGGATGATCTGCCCGCTAACCTTGCACTCATTGTGGACCGCGCACGGTTTGGTATAACTAATCGTTATAAGGGTAAGCGTTATATACATGCTAAGTTTATACTTACCGAGGATAACGACGGCAGCAAGCACGTCATTAGCGGCTCCAACAACTTTAGCTGGCGCGGCATTGCCTATGGCACCAAAGAAATAGCCATCCACTCGACCGACGAAAAACTCTGGCAAACATTCTACAATTACATGCAAAAAGAGATTATTGGGCCTGCCCGTTAGCAATTGGTCTCTTTGATATAGCACTACCTAGCGCTGCGCGGCCAAATAACCCGTCCCGTGGCGGCGGATAGGCTGAGCCAGCCAAAGCTGCGACTGTCCGTGCTGTGCTCTTGGTTATCGCCAATCACGAACAGGCGCTGTCCGTGTACATAGGCAACACGCTTAACCTTTTCGAGCCCACCGTGGCAGACTATCACAATGTCTCCTGGCATAGGCGCGCGACCAAACCCAGAGGCCAGGATGATGCATCCTGGCCGGAGCACCGGCAGCATACTATCGCCCGACACACGCCGGACAAACAGCAGTTTACGCCTTTTTGGTCTCCCAGAAGATTTTGGCGATTTCATCAATCTGGTCTATCAGTTTCTGCCCCTCAGCGGGCTCAAGATGGTGTTTGCACTCGCTGGCCTGCTTGATAGCCTTCCAGAACTTGTCGTGTAGGTCGGGGTACTTATGTAGGTGCTCGGGCTTAAAGTAATCGGCCCAGAGCACTATTAGGTGATGCTTTACAAGCTCGGCGCGCTCTTCTTTGATGATAATGGCGCGCGTTTTATTATGCTCATCTAGGCCCCCGTACTTGTCCATGATGGCCTTGATACTCTTGGCCTCGATCTGTGCCTGAGCCGGATCATACACACCGCACGGCAAGTCGCAGTGGGCGTACACTGGTTTGATGAATGACAGCTTCATATCGTTGCTCCTCCACGTTATGAAGCTATTATATCCTAAATTATGCTATCGTAATGATGATGAGTGGCCCTGAGGAATTAAACAAATGGCCTATTGCAATCACCGAAACCAATTATGCGGGTGACGGTGCCAGCAGACTAGTGTGGTGCGAGCTTACGCAGCCAGACATTAAGTATTCTGACTTCGAGCAAAATCTACGCCGCCTAATGCAACGTGACGACAAACCCTTAACTGACCCAGAGACAAAACAACATGTCTCTGTACGCGTACTCAATCCCGATGCCAAGGGAGGCCTAGGAGTTGTTGTTTCTCCGCTCACCCGGCCGCAGCACCTGCAGCTCTGCGCCCTACTCGCTGCGGCACGCCCAAACGCACCACTGGCCGTCGTAGAACCACCCGGATTCGGACATACCGATCCGCTGCAGACGGCCGGCCATATGCACTTAGGCTATACCGGTCGTTTTGCACGAACCGGCAGAATTTTAGTAGAAGCCTTGCTTGCACAAGGTGAAGGTTACCTACCTACCGAATACTTTGCCGACTCTCGGTACTCAAGGTATGCCATTGGCATGGCCTGTGTCGAAGGCACTCCTCCTGTTAGCCGCCTGGCCATTAACAACCCGCCAACCGTCCCATTGCGTACCTTGCTGAAAGGGTATATTACTGATGAAAGGACAGCCAGTAAGCAGCGAGCAGCCAGTGCCGATCCGTATGCAAAACCTCCGGAATGGCTTTCGGAGGGGCTCACGGTGCCGCGCGGCAGACTTGCCACACTCCGGCAACTTGGAGCACGCGGCATCGGTCAGGCATTTGACGACTTACGAGCGCTTGGCACCTACAGCGACGTAAGCAAACCTGGCACACCCCCCCTGCAGAGAGATCTGGAGCTAGCCCTTGAACGTCATCCCAACCTTTACGTTTCGGTAATCAGCCCTGATGGCCCGAATGCCGCCCGACTTGCGGGTATCATGAGCGTGCTTCGCTTCCCAGAGAAACGATTCGTTTCCCGGTTAGGCGTTCCTAACGCCACAAGCTCGTTCGGCAGGCACCACCCGAGTGTTTTGGTGAGCGCGTTATTGCACTAGTTAGAGATCGACTTGCGACCCGAACTATTCAGGCCCACACTGGAGGGTCAGCGCCGGAATTGGCCTACCTTGTTCATCATACAAAGCCTTAATAGCTGTATGTACGCCATTAACGATGCCGTGCATACCTTCACGGGCACCATCTGGCCACCTGACAAATTCCCCTTTTTCCACAGATAGCCAGTGCTTTGTACCTTCTCCGATCACACATCCTGGAGTCCTATCACAGCACCCAATCTCCATTTCGGATGGTATTGGCTTTTCTATTGTCGCAAGTGCGACATCGATAGCATCAGGCCGACGAATCCTACGGAAGCCACCTCGTGTTACCGCCAAGCCCGTACGCTCATCTTCGAGCTGCTGCAACATAGTTTCTCTCTGCCTATCCCTACCTTCACCTTGCAATGCCTCTCGTACAACGAGGCGCGCCATCCCGACCACTGGCCGAACCGGCACAAAAATACTACCCACCTCATCCGCTATACCTTCACGCACTGTTTCAAAAGTAAGACGCGGATTGTGTGTCCTAAACGGGTGGGCCTCATCACCGAAGCGCAAATGACTGAAATATGTAGTGTAGGCTAGCGACGCAGCTACAGCCCGACCAAGTTCGTCGGTAAGCTCACGCCATTCAGTTTCCGCCGGGCTTAACTGCCGTCTAAATCTCATGTAAACACTCTACGCCATTATTGAAGAATATTCAATATGGTGTTATTGAAGGCTTATTTTGTCTGGCTGGCGCGCCATTTGGCGATTTCGCCGTGGTGACCGCTCAGGAGTACTTCGGGCACGCGCATGCCGCGGAATTCCTCTGGGCGA
>DATCYV010000105.1:0-3535 GCA_036526215.1 Saccharimonadales bacterium (SeqCode) | reverse complement strand
TTGCCGACGCCGCGTTGAACGTGACAGCGCCATTTGCGGCGAGGGTCTGACTAAGATAAACACCAGATATAATACTAGCACCAGGTACATTCACGATTACAGATGCGTTAGAAGACGCCAACGATGACAGCCCCGATACTCCTAGGTCGCCATGCGGGTATAGGTAGGTGTTATGATACGTAGCACTGCTCTTTTGGTCATTAATACAGTAACGCACTGCCGGCCCGCTTTGATTGTTCATCAATGGGGCGTCAAAATACATTAGAGAGCCGCCGCCGCTTGGCACGTTAATATGGTCGTAGTTACCCGCGCCACTGTACGAATTACGGTTCCATGCACAGCCAGCAAAAATATTCGAGGTACCACTGCTGCACATCAGCCCATGCCCGGCGTTTGTGTCAAAACGGCAGCCAACAAAGCGGTTGCAGGCACCTCCGCTAATCACGCAGCCAACATCAGCCGTCTGGAAAACGCAGTGATCAAATTCAGCAGAATACGTATTTATCAGAGCGCCCGCACAGTATAGATTGGTACTGCTTACTGCATACTGGCTCGGACCCGTAAACTCGTTATGGGAGATTTGGTGATCCCCACCGCTAATTGTTGCTGCACCGCGCTGGCTATTCACTGCCCCTGTATTAAGCAAACCTGTCAGGTTGTTATACGAAAGTACGCAATCACCACCGCCAAGTATCAGGGCTTCCGCCCCCCAGTTGTCGATGTAGCATGCAGATACGACAACGTTTGTAGCATTAGGTAAGTTAATACATCCCGTGGTCGTTGTACCACCTTGCCCATACATAGAAAACCCAATTATGCCCGCATTGCGCACACTTGCCCCTTGGGTAATCATAAAGCTAGTGCCGGTAACGGCCGATGAAGGCACGAGTTTGGCTGGAGCGGCACGGTAGCCTTCGTTGCCGATACGCCCACCGTGCAGGTATACATTGTCGAGCAGGGTTAGCGTGTCTGTTATATAGAAGCCTGACGGGAAATAAACCACACCGCCAACAATTTGATTGTGCGCCCCTTCGGTCAAAGAGTTCGCATAGTTAATTGCCGCTTGAATCGCCGCCGTATCATTGGCCGTGGCGTCACCCTTTGCACCAAAATCCTTAACATTTATGAATGTTTTGGTTTGGTATTTTGAAGCTGCATCGGCTATGGCCGCTGCCCTTGCGGCGTCGGCAGAGCCCGCTGCATCAAACAGACTATTCAGGCTACCGTCGTTCCGTAGCTTTAATGTCCCGTCGGCATTATGTTCGACACTCAAAAAATCATTAAGGATCTGTCCCCAAGTACCATTATCGCTGCCTGGGCTAGGAAGTCTGCTCATAGATAATATATACCTTGTTGATTGTTACTGAGAAACGCACCCATTTTCATATCCCGTTTGATTACTATTACATTAGCACAAGCGGTACGTGGGTACAAGCGTGCTGGAAACCAAGTGGGCTTGTCAGATATCGCAGCGTTATTATACGGGCAATTGCCGTCGGCCACCTAGCCAAAATTGGAGTATATACTTAGACTATCAGAATAAACGGAGGGGTTTATGATTACTAACAAAATAATAAAGACTGCTCGATTGTCCGCTCTAAGCATCGCTTTAGCCAGCTGCCCGCTTACACTAACGGCACCAGCATACGCTGGCAGTCCTACAGATTTGCCCGGCAATAGTACATGCCAAAATCTACAAATTCCCGTAGCGCTCAATGATGGCGAAGCGACCAACTATACCATCTCCGGTACCTACTGCACACCCAGACATTGGGCCGGCAACCAGCAGCGGGTTGATGTGCTTATCCATGGAGGCACATACAGCCAGTCGTACTGGGACTTTCCGGCAGGCCAACAATACTCATACGTGTTTCGCACTCTTCAGGCTGGCCGAGCCACCTTTGCTTATGACCAGATTGGCACCGGGACATCAAGCCACCCGCTCAGCACAAGCGTAACAGCCAATGGAGCTGCGTACGTGGCGCACCAAGTGGTCCAGCATTTCAGGTCAACCGGCAAGGGCGTCAATATTGTAGGGCATTCAATAGGTGCCTACCTCGCAATCCGCGAGGCCGGTACCTACCATGACGTCGATGCTGTAGTAGTCACCGGTGCACTGCATGTGCCCGAAGTATTGCCCACAGTAGGCGCAGAGTTTAATGCCGACATGTACCCGGCCACAAGCGACCCGCTATTTGCAGGTCAGAACCTTGACGCTGGGTATCTCACAACCACGCCCGGCACACGCGCCAGCTTGTTTTACGACACGCGGTTTGCTGATGCCAAGGTAATCACTGCCGACGAAGCCCACAAGGCCTTCATGTCGGCAACCCTGGCATACGACACCTTGGCAGACCTTGCTACCCCAGCCGCATACAACATCAGCCAGAGCGTGACAGCGCCAGTCCTAATCATCGTAGGAGCTAATGACAGCGTCATGTGTACCGCCGGTGTTGACTGCAGCCGAGCCGGCATACTTGCGCGCGAAAGAGCCTTCTTCCCGAATGCAGCCAGCCTTTCGGCTATTTCGGTCGCCAATACAGGGCACGACCTGACACTCCACTACTCGGCGCCTTACTCATTTGGGCTCATCAACAGCTGGCTTAATAGCCGCTAGACAGAGGAAAGTCTATCGCTTCACTGTTTCAAAATACCCACGGGCATTTGGATGGAGCGTCATGCTACCAGCCTCTCCCGACGAAACAAATTTCCAAGCAACTGCTGCGTCATTCGTATTTTCGGCAGGCTTGAAGTCTCCGGTCACAAGAACATCGTACGCTACAAATGCAAACCACTTAATCGTAGGCGATCCTGGTCGAGTGACCGTCCAAAACGCAACCGGCTCTTCACTGACTTGCGTGACGGCGTAACCTGTCTCCTCTATCACTTCCCGAGCAATGGCGTCATGCGGCTTTTCACCTTGATCAAGTCCACCGCCCGGCAAATCCCATTGCCCATTAGACTCTTGCAGCAAAAGTATCTTTCCGGCTTCATCCTTGATAATAGCTTTTGTCGATACTCGATAGGTACATGGCGTGTCTTGCATGTCGACAGTTTACCATACCCTGAATGGAATGGCCTCAAGCAAAAAGCACTCCGAGCGTGGAGCACTTTTGTCAGGAATTCTTCCATGACTTTGTGGCGATGCTGTGCCAATGGCGTCCAGCTTCTTCATAGCCGTCAGAGAGGACTTGAACCCATGCAACAGATTGACAAGGATGTGCATCTGCGCTAAACTAGAATCATTAAGATGAGAAGTGCCCCGAACGGCTAATTACCTAAGGAAGCTCCTCTTTTTATTTGCGCTTCGATTTAGCTCAATCTTACGCTTGATGTCGGCATCATCCAGGTATGCAAAATATCTATCCGACCCAGAGCTCGATGCAGATGGCGGTTAATTCTCGAGTTTATTTCCGAATAGTAATCTGGTTTACGATGAACTCATCTTTGCCTGATTTAACAATATCGTTGTCGTTACCGAGTTTCTCAGTGTACGCCTTAACATTAAATTTGTCAGTTGGTATCCCTGCATCAG
>DATCYV010000104.1:0-10545 GCA_036526215.1 Saccharimonadales bacterium (SeqCode) | reverse complement strand
GTAAAATATCTCCGTTGAACTGAAAAATAAATGCCGTCTTAGCTCAGTGGTAGAGCACTTCCATGGTAAGGAAGGGGTCTCGGGTTCAAATCCCGAAGACGGCTCCATATGGTTGTAGACAGCAAAAAAACGCCCTCATCTTAGGATGGTGGCGTTTTTGTTTGTTGGCATTGTAGGTCAAACTACGGCCAGAGACTGTGGCTGTCTCGTCATATGTGCAGCCATAATAGCTGCGGCTAGTGCCGGGCCATCATGCAGCGGCGCCTGACTACGCTTTGCAGTGCCTGCCAATGGGTCGTTGGGATCAACTTCTGGGCACACAGCCGAAACTAGCTTAGCGCCAAAGCCGCGATCGCCCAAAATTCCTTCGTTATCACATAAAGCAGTATACGTTGGCGGGACTGATTCAATATCAGTATTGTGTACAACCTTAAAGCGCACTCCAGCTGCTTGTTCTATGCGGCGCACCTGAGCGTGCATAGACATCGTGCCAGCATTTGGCTCTTGTACTAAATTAGCCACAATGATGCGACTGGTGTCTGCACGTCTGGCCTGCGCTTGTATAGCCTCAGACACACCACGTATCGCAAAGCATGGTAATGTTGACGTCCAAAAGCTGCCGGGACCAGCAATTACTATATCGGCCTCGGCAATGGCCTGCTCAGCCTCTGGCGTAATGTGGGCATCTGGCGTTAGCCAGATCTGCGCGCCAGCCGGGTCTTCAACCCGGTGATCATCAATGACGCCTTCGGACACCAAAACTCTACCATTATCGTGCATATGTAAGTGATGTGGCGTTTCCGTAAGTGTCTGTACATGGACGTTACGCGTTTGCAGCCAATCGTTCGCAACTTCTAGCCCCTTCACTAAGCCAACGCGGCGACACAAAGCACCTAGTACTAACGTGCCGTAGGTGTGTCCCTTAAGGCTGCCCAAAAGACTCCCCATGTAAATGGTGTCCGCCATGATCTCGTGCGTTGCTATGTCGTCCATGCCTTGGGCATGCAGCATGGCGAGCATGTCACTGTTTTTGGCAGCCAGTGTTTCAACTGTGGTGTCATCTCCAAAGCGTTCGGCAAACATGCCTCCACCTAAGTTTGTGCTTACCCTGCCGAGCACATTCCGCAGGTCGCCAAGGCCATATGCATATTCACCCCCGCTAAGCTGGCCCAAAAGCGTTCGGACTTCACCACTGGCGCTACCGCTATCTACTACTGTAGAGAGCGCTGTGACATCAGCATTAGGGTATTCAGAAGCTAAAGCCTCAGCTACGGTTGCTAGCCCGTGGCCACCACCAATAGCTGCAATTCGAATCGGTAAATCTAGTTCTGACATGTAACGTGCGTGCAATTATTTCCAGGGCAATATACCATCGCAGATGTATGCGCCATAGGGCTATCGGTAACAAAAAGTTGACAATATCATGCATAGCGAGCTACCGTTGAGCGTATGACTGGTAATAATGAAAACATGGTCGATCTATTAATCGGCTTGGGGCTAAGCCGCACAGAGGCTCAAACCTATGAGGCGCTCCTGCATATGGATTCGATCTCGATCCGCAAAATCGCAGCATCTACCGGCATTAACCGGGGTACAACCTATGACGCACTTAAACATCTTACCCAACTTGGTCTGGTAAGTGTCAAGCAAGGCAGCAGCGGCCGCGAGGGCTACGTTGCCGAGTCACCCGAAATTATCTACGAGATGATCCGCGAAAAACGCCGCGATCTTTTGGACGCGGCCAACATGGCAAAAAAGCTCGTGCCCGAACTACTCGCCCAGTCCAATACAGCCGAAGGCCGCCCACTGGTACGCTACTACGAAGATGACGGCGGCGTGGTCACCATCCTAAAGGACGTACTACAGACTTGCCGCGATATGAACACGCCCGCATACTACGCATACTCTTCGAGCCGCATCCGCCAGTATGTATACCGCAAGTTTCCGCTCTTTACCAAACGGCGCATCGACGAGGGTATCCATGTTAAGGTTATTGCTGTCGGCAAAGGTGGTGAAGTCGCCGAAAAGTCTGAGCGCAAATGGCTGCCCGAATCACCCGGCGACGACACCTCTAGCTACACGCTGATTTATGGCAATAAAGTAGCTACCATTTCCATCGCCGACGATGATACGCCCTATGGCGTGGTTATCGAAGACGCTGGCGTCGCCGCCATGCAGCGCTTGCTCTTTGAACGGCTCTGGTCGCTGCTTAAATAGTCCGCTATAATCTTTGCCATGCAATGGCCACCAAAGTTCGAGTTACCTAAACTGCCCGATTTGCATCATATTGGTGGCGATGGACTGGCCGACTGGGAGCGCATCCCGCCAGAAGAATGGACACCGGTACAACAGCGTGCTGCGGATACCCATGGCGTAGACACGCCAGGCAATCGCGAAACACTCAAAGGCATCGTTGGTACAGGTATTGGCCTGGGAGCAATCGCCTTCGGCTACACTGCCCTTGGCCTGGCCGGCGTCACATATGGCCGCTGGCGGGACATGCGGGACGGAAAGAGAGCCGACGAAACCCAAACCAAAAGCCCCCTTGGCGAAGCATTTGATGCCACTACAGATAATGCGCTCTTAGCCGCCGCCATGCCCATACTAGAAGCAAAAGGCATGCTGTCACTTACAGATATCGCTATGCTAGGCGGCGTTGTTGCCCTTAAGTTTGTTGGCGCAGGCCTCGCTAAAGTGCGCGGGGTCAAGATACATCCTCCGCGCATCGCCAAACTGGGTATGTTTGGGCAGTGGTCGGGCGTAACACTTAGGATCGGCGCCCAGGCTTTTAAAGAAGGTCATCTTGACGCCCTGGCCGAGGGCACACGCATCTTATCTGACGCAACACTATATGCGGGCATAGGGGCGGCGGGCATGGCCGGTGCAATATATGCCGGTCGTAGCGTTCGGCGGAAGCGCAAGGGCGATGATGAAGCGACTGCCGTGGCCGAACAAGAGTGAACAGTTTAATCACCCCAAACAAAAAACACCTCTTGTGAAGGTGCTCTTTGTTTGGTGCAGGGAGAGGGATTCGAACCCCCGAACTCGGAGAGGGCTGATTTACAGTCAGCTGTGTTTGACCGCTTCACTATCCCTGCATATGCGGTTGACTGGTATATTATACCAGATTATTTATGGAGCCACCTGTCGGATTCGAACCGACGACCCTCAGTTTACAAAACTGATGCTCTAACCAGCTGAGCTAAGGTGGCACGCTTTATGCACGCACCTGGCGTAACAGATGCAATTCTACCAAATTTAACGCTTTTCGGCAACAAGAGAATAAGTGCGTGGCGAACTGTGCTACACCACAACGCGGCGGGCCGGGCGCATCATGCGCTTGGGCTTGCCAGCGGGTACGATCAGCTTCTTGAGACGCTGATCAACCATGTCGGCTTCCATGTCCATGCCACGCTCATGATACGCCTTGTGCAAAAGCGATAATGTTTCTTTGTTTGGCTCAAGCTCAACAGCTTTTTCGAGCGCTTGGAACATGAGTTTTTCGTTACCAAGCTTCTCTTGGACCTTGGCATACGCTACGTGGCGGGCAGCAAGATTATCTTCTAGTTTAAGGGCTTGCTCAAAGGCGATCGCAGCCTTCTGGTAGTTTTCGGTTTCGTAATAAATAAGCCCCAAGTTGTGCAAACTTGAAGGCGTGGCTTCGATACTACTCGCGATTTCAAAGCAATCAATCGCATCACGATATTCTTTTTGCTTTGCATACAAAATACCCAGACGGTTATAGGCTGCTGCGTTACGCTCATCTATTTTTAGAATAGTGAGCAAGGCTTTTTCGGCACGCAAGAAGCGATTTTCGCGCATCCCCTGATGCGCGATATCCCACAACTTTCCAAGTCGATCACCGATTTTTCGCGACGCTGTACCCATGTCGTCATCGTGAACCTTTGTGTTGTGAAAAGCGAGTAAACCAAATACCGCTACAATTGCTAACTCATACATATCCGATTCCTATTATAGCAATAACCCGCGCATTTTGCGCATTAAATATGTAACATTACGTTGCTTAAGATTAGTTTGGGATTTCCACTGTTCTGTAGCTGATCAAGCGCGGTAGACGCGATCTTTAAAATGTGGTGCCACTGTTTAATCTTGCCTACGTCGTCCTTTTTACCTGCTTGGTCAAGACCCGTCTGGGCAATGTGCTGCAGAGCTTCAAGCATGTAGCGGGCGTTACCTTTTTGCTTGCTGAGCCCTTCGACCATGGCCAAGCGTTCAAAGGTAGATTTTTGCAAAACAGCTTTGGCATCGGCTACGCCAGCTAGCAACGGGTGTGTTTCGTCGCCCATAAGCAGTGCCGACATCAGGCCAGGTAATCCACCACTCAAAAAATATGCTTGGTTGATCGCGGCTGTATCCTTGCCGGCACTGGCAAAGTAATCTCGTAGTTCATCTTCGGCCGGCGCATAGACTGAGATACTCTGCAGACGCGACAAAATAGTCGGCAGCAGCGCCCGCGGATTGTCTACTGTGAGCACCATGAGCGTATCGGCTGGCGGCTCCTCGAGCATCTTGAGGTATGCGTTCTGCGCCTCGGCTGTAAGACATTCTGCATGCTCCAAAA
The DNA here is from genome assembly GCA_036526215.1 of Saccharimonadales bacterium (SeqCode). Classification (GTDB taxonomy): domain Bacteria; phylum Patescibacteriota; class Saccharimonadia; order Saccharimonadales; family UBA4665; genus JARIHD01. The sequence goes on along the minus strand of DATCYV010000104.1, from coordinate 5,963 downwards.
TAATGGCGCGGCGGTATGGCTGGTCGCCAATAGTCTTTAGCTGTAAGAATCGCTGCAACTCACGGATGGTGTCGATCGACACGGTGCGTTTATCGTCGGGGCCTATGATCTTAAAATATGGATGTTGTGCAAGCTTGTCATCTTCCAGGCTTAAGGCAGCTGACAGGACTGTGCGAGCAAGCTGTGTTTTGCCCACACCATTAAGCCCAACCAACATTACTGCGTGCACTGGCTTGGCGACATATTGTGCGACCTGCTCTTTTGTGTGCGGGTGTAGTACCAAACCACCCCTGTTAGCGGTCATTTTTGAGGTACTCCTCGAATTCGGGTGGCAATGGTGCCGTGAACGCTTTGCGCTCGTGGGTTTCTGGCAGCGATACCTCCAGGCTTTGCGCATGCAGGTACAATCGGGCAAAATGCTGTGCGCCACCATAGAGAGGATCGCCAACAATTGGATGTCCCAAATAAGCAAGATGCACGCGCAGCTGGTGAGTGCGGCCGGTTTCGGGCTTTAGCTCAACCAAGCTGGCCGTCTGGCCTTTGGCCAACACTTTGTAGTAGGTCTTAGCAGGTTTGCCATTTGAGCCCACGCGGAAAGTTGCCGGTGCCTTGGGGTTGCGCTCGATGGGCATGTCGATCAGTGCTTCTTCTTGTTTGAGGTGGCCTTTCACGATTGCTACGTACGTCTTTTTAGCCTTGCGATCAGCAAATTGCTGCTGCAAATAGCTAAGCGCCCTCGGATTTTTAGCGCCAATCAATACGCCGCTCGTTGCCCGATCTAGGCGGTGGACAATACCGGCGCGCTCACCCGTCATGTCGGTTACATGCCGCCGCAAAAAGGTCGCAACCGTCGGCTCATTGCCAAATTTGCCTTGCGAATGGGTCAGTACGCCGGCCGGCTTGTTGATCACAACGCAATCGTCATCTTCGTAGAGCACCGGCAAGTCAATTGTGCCAGTATCGGGTGTAAGCGACGAAGCATCGGCTTCAACCTGCACATCAGACAACAATTTGGCGCCAGGCTTCAGCGTTTTACCCTGGTACGTAACCAAACCCTTATCGAATAGTTTAGCGAGCGCAGCGCGGGAATAACCCGGATATTGGCGAGCGAGTAACACATCTGCACGGGTCGGCACCGGCTTAAACTTTACACCGGTGGCCCCTGCGGTGTTATTTTCGCCACCCATAGCTAGCAGTAGCTTGTCGGCTGTCACATGGCGGTATGGCTGCGGCGGCAAACCGGGGTCGTGCACCACATAGTCGTCACCTTCTTTACCAAGTACCAAGACAGCGTGCGTTACATAGCCGGATTTGCCATTCAGCGCCCGCAAATTAAGTGTCAGAAAGACCAAGCGGTCATCGGCCAGCATAGCATCAATGTCATTTAGCGTTGGAGCATGGCCTTCAACTTGCACAATATCAAAGCCCTGGCTTCGCATGCGCTCCCACATGATGGCCGTCTTCTCAGGAGTTGCATCACCAGTAAACCCGGCCATCTTATCCATTTCGGCCCAGCTGACTTTGCGCTGCAGAAAGTAGTCAAACAGCATGCGGTACACCGCTACCGAGCAGTGCGCGCCATCTTCGTGATTTGAATAAAAAGGCACCTTCTTCATGGGGTCTATGCACGCAGGCCAACAGCCTTTTGCGCTCGCAACAAGGTTTCGCCTGCAGTCTGACGCATGGCCACTTCGCTCTGTTCTAGCTTAGCCAGCAGCGCTTGCTCGTCAACATCGGCTAGGCGCGCCTGAAAATCGCGCAAAAAGACCGAAACAGCCGTGGCCACAACCTTCTTAAAGTCGCCGTAGCGCGTTTGGCCTTCCCATTCGGCATTTACCTCGGCCTGCGTCTTGCCAGTTAACAGAGCCAAAATCTGCAAGAGGTTGCTAATACCTGGGCGCTCCTTAAGGTCAAACTTGATTTCGCCGTAACTGTCGGTGGCAGCGCTCATCACTTTCTTTTCGGCTTCTTCGGGGCTGTCAGAGAGAAAGACCACACCCCTGCCAGTTTCGTCGCTCTTGCTCATCTTTTTGGTTGGGTCGAGCAGGTCCTTGATACGCAGGCCTTGGTCTTTGCCGAAGAATTCATGCTGCTTCGGCACCGGCAATGGCACCGTGAAAAGTTGCCCGAACTGGTTGTTCATGCGCTCGGCGATGTCGCGGGTGAACTCCAGATGCTGGGTTTGGTCGTCACCTACCGGCACATAGCTGGCGTTGTACAGCAAGATGTCGGCAGCCATCAGTACTGGATAGTTAAATAGCCCCACACTTACGCGGTCTAACGACCTACCTGCTGCGTGAGAGGCATTTGCGAGGTGGTCAAGTCGGTTAGCGCCCGTAAGTGCATCAGCTATAGCCTCACCTTGCAATTTTCGGGACTTATCTTTGAACTGGGTCATTCGGCTCATTTCTCCAAAGCCCGTAAAACAGTCTAAAATCCAGGTAAGTTCGGAGTGCGCGGGCACAAAACTCTGACGGTACACATACACGTCGTCATGGTCGATCGGCAGCCCCGCCGCCACATACACCTTGATGTTATTGAGCACTTGCGCATACAGCTGGCTGTGGTCGATTGGCGTCGTAAAACTGTGCAAATCAGGCACAAACAGGTTAACCTGGTACTCACCTGCCCGCTTTTTGGCCATGTCGATCATTGGCAGCAACGCCCCCAAGTAGTTACCAATTGTAAGATCGTTGTTGGCGCGAAGGCCCGTTAAGATGACTGGCTTATTCATATTGTCTCCATTATACCGTAATCATGTCGGGCAATACATCGCGAACTTCCCTGCACACCTTCCGCAAGCAGCATAGGCATTTACATGTAAGCTCGTAGAACTCCCTGTTAACATAATAAAAACCGCCTTGTTGGCGGCTTCTCCAATGTGTTCGATGCTTACTAGTAATCGCGTGAGCGCAAACGCACAGAACAAACCGCCAATTGAGGGCGGCGCAGCCAGTAAAAGAATGCAGCGAGTTTGTTCATACTAAAGCCTTACTATACGTAGCCTTATGGGCCATGTCAACTTTTTGGAGCTTGCAGACAAAGAATGCCTCAATCTGTTCGCTCGGCTTAAGGCGCATGCATCCCTGCGCTTCGGGCGCAAACGTCTTGCCATTCCATTCGCGGACGGTTGGCACGCGGTTTGGTAGGTTTAATTCTAAGCGGACAATCTGGGCGTCAGATTGAGAGCGGAGCAGATAGTCTACTACGGATTCGTCTTCTTCGGGCGCCATCGTGCAGGTGCTATACACCAGCGTACCGCCAGGTTTGAGCAGCTGCCACACCTGCACCAAGATGCGTTTTTGGAGCTGCTGTAGCCGCTTGATGTGCGCTACCGACCATGTGGCGAAGTCAGCATCGCGGTCAAGCTGCATAAGCCCCTCACCGCTGCATGGCGCATCAAGTAAAATGCGGTCGAATTGTTCGCCCTCTAGTTTGCGGGCCAGCTGGGTGGCGTCATATAAGGCGTAGCGTTCAATTTGGGCGTTCAGGCGCTGCATGTTCGCTTGCAACTTGGCCAGGCGTGGGCGAGAGTTATCGTTCGCCCAAATACGCGCTTGGTTTTGTGTCATTGCTGCGATATGGCTGGTTTTGCCGCCAGGCGCCGCACAAACGTCCAAAATAAGGTCGCCCGGCCGTGGATCGAGAGCAAGTACCGGTATCCAGCTCGCGGCATTTTGAATAAATGCCCGGCCAGCTGTGACGTCGGAACTGTCCCGCATCGTCTCGATAGTTGAAGTAACCGTGTAGCAATCCGGCGCCCAGGCATAAGGCTCACCGCTAAAACCACTGGCATTCAGATTAGCCAACGTTCGCTCAGGATCGCCCTGCAGCGGATTGAGTCGCAAACTTTGCCGGCGCTCAGTGCGCAGTATGTCTGCCGCCTCTGATTCGGTTACGCCAAGCGCAGCCGCCGTGCGCTGAATCCAGGCTGCTCGTTTAAGAGGTATCTTGTCTGTATGCTTCTTTGCCATTGTATTGTTTGTAGCCTAACAAAAAAGAGAGGCGATGTCGCCCCTCTTTCTGTTCCAAAGCAGATTAACGCTTGGTGAACTGGCGTTGCTTGCGTGCGCCCTTGAGACCGAACTTCTTGCGTTCTTTCTCACGTGGGTCGCGGCTGAGCAGTTCAGCACGCTTAAGTGTACCCTTGAGGTCTTCGTTCATAAGAGCGAGAGCCTTCGAGATACCCAAGCGAATAGCGTCGACCTGGCCGGCGTGACCGCCACCAGTTACAACGGCGCTAATGTCGAACTTGTTCTCTTGCTGCAGGGCGGCGAATGGCTTGTTCAACTCGTTGACCAAGAATTCGCTACCAGCAAAATACTCAGCAGCTGGCTTACCGTTTACCGTAATGGTACCCTTGCCACCTTGCAGACGGACACGGGCGGTAGCAGCCTTGCGGCGACCAAGGGCGTAGAAGTAGGTGTTTTTGTCAGCCATACTACTTGCCTTCCTTTACTGAAATTGCTTCTGGCTTCTGAGCCTCGTGGTTGTGCTCAGGACCTGCGTAGATCTTGAGGCGCTCCAGGCGGGCATCGCGAAGCTTGTTTACTGGCAACATGCCACGTACAGCGTGGAAGATAGCGTGGGTTGGATCCTTCTCCATCTTCTCGGCCATGGTGGTCTCTTTGAGGCCACCTGGGTGACCGCTGTGACGGTAGTACATCTTGGTGTACAGCTTGTTACCAGTTACCTTAACCTTGTCGGCGTTGATAACTACAACGTAGTCACCGGTGTCGATGTGGTGGGTAAACATTGGCTTGTCCTTGCCGGTCAAGAGCTTAGCGATCTTGGTGGCAACGCGGCCCATTGAGTCTTCAGAAGCATCTACAACGTACCACTTGCGGTTTACATCAGATGGTTTTGCGCTATAGGTCTTCATTACTTCTCCTCCTTCTTGGCAGTCGCCTTTTTGGCAGGAGTTTTAGCAGCTGGCTTGGCCTCGGCCTTCTTTTCGGCAGGCTTCTCGGTCTTAGCGGCAGCTTTGGCTACAGGAGCTTCGTTCAGGTCGTCCACAAAGCTGACGCGGGCAAGCTGAGCGTTGTCACCACGGCGCAGACGAGTCTTCTCGATGCGCAGGTGACCGCTGGTGCGGCCCTTTAGCTTAGGAGCAACTTCGTCAACCAGCTTGTGGGCTGATTCAACAGTCTGCAGTCCACTGATAACCTGGCGGCGGTTGTGAAGGTCGCCCTTCTTAGCCTTGGTGATTAATTTTTCTACGTAAGGCACCACTTCTTTGGCCTTAGGAAGGGTGGTCTCGATTGACTCGTACTTAACGAGCGAGTCAGCCAGCCCCTTCACTAGCGCTTCACGTTGGTCGCGCTCGCGGTGCAATTTTCGGCCTTTATAAACATGTCGATGCATTCTAAAGCTCCAACTCCGCTAGTTTCTCTTTAACTTCGTCCAAAGCCTTGCTGCCGAAGCCCTTCAGGTCGCGCAGTTCTGCGTCGCTCAAGCTAAACAAATCCTTAATAGTGTGGATGTCGTTGTTGATGAGCGCGTTAGTAGTGCGGGCTGAAAGGTTCAAGTCCTCAATTGGGGTGTTCAGAGCGGCTGGCTCGTCACTATCACCGGCAACGCTTGAGACGCTAACGCCAGATGGTACGAGCTGCTCGGCGACCTCAACACGAGTCTTGCCAGCAAGCGCAGTGTACTGGTTTACCAAAATGGCCGATGCTTCCTCAAAGGCATCACGTGGCGTGATAGTACCATCAGTGTCGATGGTGAGGAGCAGCTTGTCGAGGTCGGTCATTTGGCCAACGCGGGTGTTCTCGACCTTGTAGCGCACGCGAAGTACTGGGCTGAAGATGGCATCAACGGCAATCATGTCGCTGGCTTTCTTGGCAGCACCTTCTTCGATAGTGCGGTAGCCACGGCCAGTCTCGACAACCAAGTCCATAACAAACTTAGCTTTATCGTCGTCGATAGTAGCAATCACGTGCTCAGGGTTGACGACCTCAACG
>DATCYV010000103.1:0-3932 GCA_036526215.1 Saccharimonadales bacterium (SeqCode) | reverse complement strand
TAACATGTTGCCGCCATTACCGGCCGCCGCGCCAGTTCCCGGCGCCGACCTAAATAGTGCGCGTGACGCGGTCGCACAGGCCATTAATGCCGCTGCTCCCCAGCAGTTTGATCCAATCCAGGCCCTGAATGCTCAACCGGTTAATCTGCCAATGGGGCACGCCGACGTAAATGGCGCTCCTGAGCCTGCCGCACCCGTGGCTCAACCTTGGACACCTCCGGAACCGCAGGCACCCGCTGCCGGTTTTGCACCGGCCAGCACGCAGTTCAACCCAGCCGCCCTCAATATAGAGGCTGAAGCTGACCCCAATGCACCACCCGAGGTGCCTCCGCCAATGCTGCCGCCGGCTAATCCCTATTAGCCTTTGTGGCCGCGTGCTTTGCATATGGCGCTGCAGTCTGTATCCTTATAGGCAATGAATGGTATCTTGCTCATTGATAAACCAAAAGGTTGGACCTCGTTTGATGCGGTCAATAAAGTGCGCCGGGTTATCCAACACTCTGACCTCAACGTAACCGGCAAAAAGCGTTTTCCAGTAGGGCATACTGGCACGCTCGACCCTTTGGCGACCGGTCTGTTGGTATTACTGCTGGGCAAGTACACCAAGTTTGCGCCCCAGCTCACCAAACTTGATAAGACGTATGAAGTAACCATGCGCCTTGGCGAGACGAGCACAACTGGCGACGAAGAAGGCGCCAAGACCGTAGTCTCTGGCGGAGTACCGACCCATGCCGAGGTAACTCAGGCGCTTAAGGGTTTTGCGGGCGATACGATGCAAACGCCGCCGGTGTATTCGGCGATTAAAATAAACGGCCAGCGAGCATACAAACTGGCCCGCAAAGGGCAGGCACCCGTGCTTGAGGCCCGGCCGATTCATATAGAGCGCATCGAAGTCACGTTTTATAATTACCCAGAGGTACGCTTTACGGCCGAGGTTTCGAGTGGCACCTATATTCGTTCGTTAGTCGAAGATGCTGGCCGCGTGCTCGGCACCGGTGCGTACATGAGCGACCTGCGGCGTACTCGTGTCGGTGGGTTCTCGCTCGATAAGGCCATTTCTCCAGAGGACATTACCCCGGAAGTTATTCAAGGCTGCGCCTTTGAGGCTGACCTGACGCCACCTGAACAAATCCATGAATAAGGGGTTGCTTAGAGGCTCCGTATCTGATAAAATACTCGAAGTATGATTACAAGTGAGAAAAAACAAGCAGTTATCAAAGACCTGCAGGGTCACAAGACTGATACTGGTAGCGCCACTGTTCAGGTGGGTGTATTAACAGAGCGCATCAAAGAGCTGACTGAGCACCTTAAGGTGAACAAGAAAGACTTCGCCGCACGCCGCGGCCTGTTGCAGCTCGTCGGTCAGCGCAAGCGCCACCTGCAGTACATCGCCGCTCACGATGGTCAAGCATACCTTGACCTTATCAAGAAGCTTGGCATTCGCCGCTAATTTGTGCGTAGACTACTGGTCTCGATCACGCTAGACGCGTGAGGCCGAGACCACAAGCTTGTGCACATTAAAAGCCTTCTAGATTCGTAGTAGTGGACAGGGGTCAGATATATAACTCCCAGCAGCACAAGGGGCGTTTATATATTTGCACTGTGTCCACTATCGTCTCTGAAATGGGCAAGAAAGGCGAATACAAACCTAATGGAAATCATTAACCCTTACGGTAAGCCTATTGTATCTGTCGAAGCAGATTTTTGCGGCCGCAAGCTCAAGCTTGAGGTTGGTCGTGTTGGCTTTCGTACCTCAGCATCAGTACTCGTAACCTACGGTGATACCGTCGTTCTTGGTACGGCAATGGTCAGTGACCAGCCTATTACTGGCATGGACTATTTCCCGCTCAGTATCGACTACGAAGAAAAAATGTATGCTGCTGGTAAGATTAGCGGTTCACGCTTTATTAAGCGCGAAGGCAAACCCTCTGACGAAGCAGTGCTCATCGGTCGTTTGATCGATCGTCCGATTCGGCCGCTGTGGCCTAAGGGCTACCGCCACGAAGTGCAGGGTGTGGCGACTGTTTTGAGCACCGACCCCAGCTTCCGTCCCGACATGGTCGCTATGATTGCCATGAGTGCTGCATTTACATTGACCGGCGCGCCATTTGATGGCCCTGTTGCCGGTGTGCGTGTTGGTTATGACAAGGATGGCAAGCTCAGCGCCTTCTTAAGCGTTGAGGAGCTCAAGAACAACAAACTTGATCTTGTCGTTGCTGGTACTGCCGAAGCGATTATGATGGTCGAAGCCGGCGCCAACGAAGTCTCCGAAGACGAAGTTGCCGAAGCCCTCACATTTGCACACGAGCAGATCAAGCCTGCCGTTGCCCTACAAAAAGAACTGGCCGAGAAAGTCGGCGTAATCGCCCAAGAATACACCTTGAGCCTGCCGAGCGAAGACATCCAAAAAGAAGTCGACGCCTTCCTAGAAGGTAAGATGGGCGACAAGTTGCGCGCACCAATGGCCGAACGTCATCAGCGTATGCACGTTTTGCGCCAGGAACTTTTGGCGTACTTTGCCGAAAAGCTCGGCGAAGACGAGTGGGTCAAGTTTAAGACCGAATACGAAGACGCTTTTGCCAGCGCTGCCAACAAAGATGTCCGCAAGGGTATCCTGCAAGACGGTGTACGCCCAGACGGCCGCAAATTTACTGAGGTGCGCGAGCTTTCCAGCCAAGTTGGCTTTTTGCCGCGGGCTCACGGTTCAGCCATCTTTACCCGTGGTCTGACCCAGGGTATGAACATCGTTACCTTGGCGCCTATGAGCTACGCACAGGTAGTTGACACCATGGAACGCGACGAAGAAAAGCGCTACATGCACCACTACAATGCGCCAGGCTACACGGTTGGCGAAATCCGGCGCCTTGGCAGTCCGGGCCGCCGCGAAATCGGCCACTCAGCCCTTGCTGAGCGCGCCGTGCTGCCGGTTCTCCCTGACATCGAGGTATTCCCATATGCTATTCGTTCCGTTACCGAAATCATGAGCCAGAACGGTTCAACCAGCATGGCCGCCACCTGTTCCAGCGTCTTGGCGCTGATGGACGCTGGTGTGCCGCTTAAGGCGCCGGTCAGCGGTATTGCCATGGGCCTTATGAAAGAAGGCGACCAGGTTGTCATCTTGAGTGATATTGCTGACGCCGAAGACTTTGCTGGCGACATGGACTTTAAGGTAACGGGTACAAGCAGGGGCATTACCGCGCTCCAGATGGACATGAAAGTCCACGGTTTGCCGGTTGAAACGCTCAAAGCTGCCCTGATGCAGGGTAAAGAAGGCCGTGCTCACATCCTTGAGCACATGCTCAGCATCTTGCCAGAACCACGCAAGGAACTCAGCCCGTACGCCCCACGCGTCGAAAGCATCAAGATCAACCCAGACAAGATCCGCGAAGTGATTGGCAAGGGTGGTGAAACCATCCAAAAGATCACCGGCGAAACCGGTGCCGAAATCGACATTAAGGATGACGGTACAATCATGATCGCCAGCCCCGACGGTGCCAGCATCGAAAAGGCTAAGCAGTGGATCCTGAGCATCGTTGAAGAGCCAGAAGTTGGTAAAATCTACTACGACGTGCCAGTGGTATCAGTCATGGACTTTGGTGCCTTTGTACAGATTCTGCCGGGCAAAGACGGCCTGGTGCACGTCTCCGAAATGAAGGAAGAGCGCGTCAACAAGCCCAGCGATGTCGTTAAAGAGGGCGACAAAGTAACCGTCAAGCTTATCGCTATCGACGACCGCGGCCGTTTGCAGCTCAGCATGAAAGCTGCTCAGAGGGATTTGCAGAATGGAAAAGCCAAGTAAGCCTACCAAGCAACCGCTTCCACGAGTCGCCCATTTGGTACTCGTGGGAGTGGCCTTCGGTCTGTCGTACACGGCCTTTTCGGTCGCAGTAGACAAGGGGAGCATCTTGCTGTATGTTGCTACATTGGTGCTT
>DATCYV010000102.1:0-2340 GCA_036526215.1 Saccharimonadales bacterium (SeqCode) | reverse complement strand
ACTCACTCATGGCGCGGCGCTCCATGGCGAGTAGCGCACGGTTCATAGCCGAACCGCCTTTGGTAATTTCTACTGCTCTAAAGTTCACACCGCTCATCACAAACGTTTCACCAACTGATACCCCTGCGCTCTTGTCTATGGCAACCGGCACTTCGGCACAGCCCCGCGCTGGCGTCCAGTGCAATGGCGAACTTGGCGGCATATCAATGCCGGTCGCAAGTGTGGTGCGGACATCACCCTTGTGGTCCATAGTGCCCAGGAACAGATCAACTACTGTATACCTCACCCCCTCGGTGCCTGCTTCTTCGACGACACGGGCAGCAATTTTGTCATTCACATTACTTTGCACCATCGGCATGGCATATTTGTCTTGCACGACCATGGCATCGCCCGGCGCGTAAGAGCTCAGCTTTTCAACAGCACGCTCAGGGCCATTGGTAACTTCGGTTGCCATACTGGCGGTAAAGGTTGCCAGCGCACCTCCTGCCATAGCCAAACCAATGCGCTTGATTGGGCTCAGGCGCGAACGGTGGCCCTCGGTACTCGGCTCCTTTGACGAAAAGGTATCCATAAAGCGCAGTTTTCCGCTGCGGAGTGCACCAATCTTGGCGGCAGCAATAGCTCCCAGGGTTAATGGCAACCCCACCTGGCCCACAGGTAAGAGCGCGTTATCAAGGTTAACAACCGCTTCTTGCGCCGCACGTATATAAGGCAACGCGTAGGTTATCTGAAAGCTACCACCCCTCATCGATTCCCATGCGATTCCCGCGCCAGCAACGAGCGCCAGACCGCCAATAGCCGTACCAATAATCGTACGGCGGCGATCCTCTTCCATAAACATGCCCTCAATTTGGCGTGCAACGTCTAATTGTTGCTGTACAACGTCTGCAGAAGCCAGGGCTGGGGCTGGTGCCTCGGGTAGTGCCACTGGCTGGTCTGGTAGGCCTTGCTCGTAGGGGCTATTCATATTGTTCAAACAAAAACGACACCACATGAAACAGCGTTTCTGTGATGTCGTTTAATCTCCTAAACAGCGATTCTCACGCGAAGAATTACTGCCTAAATCATATCATAAACCGACTAGTTAGTCAATTATTCGTTGTAACCCGGGGTAATCTTCTTGCAGCGAGCACGGAGAGTGTGGTACTACTAAGCTGGGTTTACGCCACATAAATCAAAATAGACGAGGGTGAATGTCCACAACCTTAAGGGTTGTCGTCGTCGAAGATGACCACGACATCCAATATTTATACAAGCTCAAACTCGAGCGAGAAGGTTTTGAAGTCACAGTCGCGTCCAACGGCCAAGAAGGCCTCGAAGTCGTCAAACAATTCCGCCCGGATATAGTTTTGCTCGACCTTATGATGCCAGTTATGAGCGGCCCCGAAATGCTCGCCGAAATGCGTTCACAGCGATGGGGCAGCGAAGCCCGCGTAATAGCATTGACCAACATTAGTAAGGATGAAGCGCCACAAGCGCTTCGTTTTTTACATGTAGACCGGTATGTCGTTAAGGCGCACCATACGCCAGCACAAATTGTCGAGATCGTCCGCGAAGTGCTTGGCATACGCGAACATTAATGTCATTATGTTTTACCAAAGTGATACACTAGAAACAGAAAGAGAGGGGTAATGAGCACTAGAATCGCAATTGTCGAGGATGACCAAGCAATCTCGCAAATGTATCGAATTAAGTTCGAGGCAGAGGGATACATGGTTGAAACCGCCGACAACGGCCAGCTCGGCTTGAGCCTGATCGAAAAAATGCACCCCGATATCGTCCTGCTCGACCTTATGATGCCAGTTATGACCGGCGAAGAAATGCTTGCCAAACTGCGTGCTACTGATTGGGGCAAAGATGTAAAAGTCATCATCTTGACCAACCGTGGCGAGCAAGAAATCCCGCCAGAAGTTAAAAAACTGGGAGTTACAGCCATCATCCTGAAGGCCGACATGACCCCGCGCCAGGTTGCAGAGCTTGTTGAATCCAAACTGGCCGAATAATCTTACGGAGCCTTGGTGAGTCAGCTGATACAATACATGTTATGAAAGTTGCGATTGTAGGCTATGAAACCGAGGGCCAGCTCAGTTACCAATACTGGAAAAAACTAGGTGCCGAGATCACCATTTGCGATCAAGACCCAACCAAAGAGGTGCCCCAAAGCGTGCCGACGCAGCTCGGCGAAGACTACCTTAAAAACCTAGACCGATTCGACGTAATTGTCCGAACGGCCGGGCTCAATCCTAACTTAATCCTGGCCGAAAACCCCGGGGTAAAGAGCAAGATCACGACCGCAATTAACGAATTTTTGCGCATATGTCCCACCAAAAACGTTATTGG
>DATCYV010000101.1:0-5017 GCA_036526215.1 Saccharimonadales bacterium (SeqCode) | reverse complement strand
CCGCTCAAGCCTCGCTCACCAAGGCTGATGGGTCACTACAAGCAAGTAACAACCTGAGTGACCTCGCGGCTCCCGCGACCGCTCGGACGAACCTTGGCCTGGGGACGGCCGCCACCATGACTCCGGCAACATTGGCAGGGGATGCGGCGTTCACAGGGGCGTACGTGCGGCACGGTGACCTGGTATTGCATGTCAAGGACTATGGTGCTGTAGGCGACGGCGTGACAGACGACACCACAGCTATCCAGACGGCAGTTCTTGCGGCTATTAACAGCTCGGCTATCTTGGTCTTCGGCCTGCACAAGACGTACAAGATTACGAGTGCAATCGCCATGGGCCCTGCCAATACAACCGCATGGACACTCGACGGCCAGTCCTCAACGATTATCCAATACACGAATAACACACAGATCTTTCACTTCACTAACGAAAACGTCAACCGCTTTACGATCGCTAACTTTACGCTCAAGTGGAATTCGGCGCAGCCAGTTACGAATACGACAGCCATTGCGATACACTTTGATTCATCCACAAGCCTTTCCTACGGCTGGTACAACTTTGAGCTGTCGTCATTGACGTTCTCCAACGGATACCAGGGTATCGCGAGTTCAAGCACGGCAAGCCCCAACACCCTCATTTGGGGTGCTGACTTTTCCCATCTCTACTACACTTCGAGCATGTCAGGTGCAGCCGTTCGGTTGACCCCTGGAGCGGGCGGCGACCCAAACAATCATATACATGACAGTTACTTTCAGGGTATAGGCAACACGACAGAGCCAATCATCTGGCTCTCTAATCAGACTGCACTTTGTCTGTCCAATCTAGAGTTCAATGATACTTTCAGTCAGGAGATAAGTATCAACACTGCGGACGGATTCACTATCCTGGCGTGCCGTTCGGAGCGCCCAACTCTTAATGCCAACTACCAGGGTAAGTGGGTTATTTCTAATTCGCGCGGTGAGATTATCGGTTCTACCTTCCAGACCGTCACCACCAATGTAGCCAACTGGGCTTTCCTGATTAGGTGTATATCCAGTGCGGCCGTGAGAATTGGTACCTTGTCGCTACTTGGTGCATACACTGCGACATCAGGAAGCACTGCAATGCTAGCGGCAACCGGAGCTTCCAACATTATCTACGATGGTCCGTTTTTCAATAACCCCGGTATCAACCCGTTTTACTTGTTCGACGATACTCCGAGTCATATTGTGCGGTACAACGGTAATGACTTCCGTGGAACGGGTATACAAGTTCAAAAAATTATTACCTCCAACACTTCGCAGGCGGCTGCTACGACAGTTGCGGCTGGAGCGGCTGCTGGGTCTTCGCCAACGGCAACTATTACTGGCAATGACACTGCAGGCAGTGTCGCCGTAACGCTCGGCACTGGCCCAACAAGCGGTACGCTTTTTACGGTAACGTTTGGGGTGGCCTATTCTGCAACACCAAAGAGTGTCCAAATAACTCCCGGCTCTTCGGGCAACGGCACCGCCAAGGCGTATGTTTCAGCATTGTCAACAACAGGTTTTAGTGTCTCTGTTGAGGCGGCGGCACCCGGGAACATGACGTACTACTATTTGGTTCTGGGCTAGTGATTCGATCTTGTCTGCTAGCGGTGTCTAGGTGCCTATTAAGTATGCTATAATCGGTGGTAATGACCCATGTTACCTTTATGGCTACGGTGTACATGATGCCCCCGCGGGGCTAATTTTCTTTTGCGCAATCATTCTCGTTTTGTACTAACTCTTTTAAACAGGTAAACTAAGACCATGAATTATTACGTGACAACCTCTATTCCGTATGTGAACGGCGAGCCGCATGTGGGGCACGCGCTTGAATTTGTAATGACCGACGTCTTGGCCCGAGCCGCTCGCCAGCGCGGTGAACAGACGCTCTTTTCGACTGGTACCGACGAACACGGCACCAAAATCGCCCAAAAGGCCGAAAGTCTTGAGCTTACACCTACTCAGCTGGCCGACAAAATGAGCCAAGAGTTCCGTGACCTGGCTAAGCTGCTCAATATTAGCAATGATCGCTTCATTCGTACCACCGACAAGGGCCACGAACAGCGCTCCCAGCTCATTTGGAAGGCGTTGGAGCACGACATTTACAAAGCCAAATACACCGGCTGGTATGACGTTAAAGAAGAAACCTTTGTAACCGAATCGCAGGCCGATCCTGCCCGCATGAAGCCCGACCACCCGCAGGCCTACCAAAAGCTCGAAGAAGAAAACTACTTCTTCCCGTTGAGTAAATACACCGGGCAGATCCGCGAAGCCATTGAGTCCGGTGCTTTTCAGGTGGTGCCAGATACCCGGCGCAATGAGATCCTAGCGGTACTGCGCGAGGGCTTGGATGACATTAGTATTTCGCGTCCAAAAGAAAAGCTGGAGTGGGGTATTCCAGTGCCTGGCGACAAAACCCAGGTGATGTACGTGTGGTTTGAGGCGCTACTCAACTACATTACGGTGCTGGGCTACCCCGAGCACGCTGACTTCAAAAATTACTGGCCAGCGCACACGCAAGTAATCGGCAAAGATATCATTCGCTTCCATGCCGCGATTTGGCCGGCAATTTTGTTTAGCTTGAACCTGCCGCTGCCAAAGCAGCTGTATGTACACGGCCACATTACGCTAAACGGCGAAAAGATGAGCAAGAGCCTGGGCAATGTGGTTTCGCCCAAAGAAATCGTGGGCAAGTACGGCACCGACGCTTTCCGCTACTACTTTTTGCGCCATATCCCCAGCTATAACGACGGTGACTTTAGCTGGGATGCCTTTGAGGCGGCGTACAATAACGAGCTAGCCAATGAGCTTGGTAACGCCGTGCAGCGCACCGCTGCCATGATCACTAAGTACCAAGATGGCCTGATAGGAGCAATCCCGGTTGCCAGCCACGACCGTGCGCCAATTGATGAAGCAATTGAGCTGTGCCGCTTTGACCGCGCTCTCGACGAAATCTGGGAGCGAGTCCGCGGCCTCAACCAGTACATCGACGAAGAAAAACCGTGGGCTGTCGCCAAAGAAGGTGACCCTGAGCATCTGCGCGAAGTTTTAGCCTACCAAGTAGGCTGCCTGCTCGAGATTGCTGAGCTGCTCAGCCCATTTTTGCCCGAGACCTCTGACAAGATTTGCAACGCATTTAAGGACGGCATTGTCCACTCCATCCCTGGCACGCTCTTCCCCAAAACCGAAACCAAACCCGATAAGGAATAGCACACATGCAGCTAACAGATACGCATTGTCACATTCACGAGGCCGCGTATCTGGCCTCGCTAGATACAGAGACCAAAAAGAAGTACGTTAAAGCTGGCGAGCCGTCGGCCGACGAGATGATTTTGCGCGCCTGCGCAGCGGATGTAACGCGTCTGGTGTGCATAGGCAACACGCTCGAAGACAGCGAGCTGGCCGTTGACTTTGTGCAAAGCCGCGGCAATGTGTGGGCTAGCATTGGTCTGCACCCCCACGAAGCCAAAGGGTATGTAGATAATGAGCAGGCGTTGAAACGCTTCGCGGCCTTGGCCAAAAAACCCAAGGTGGTTGCCGTGGGTGAGTGCGGCCTGGACTATTTTTATACGCACTCGTTGCCGGCTGAGCAAGCTGCATTGCTGCACTTTCAGATCGAGCTGGCGCTAGAGCATGACCTGCCGATGGTCTTTCATGTCCGGGATGCGTTTGAGGATTTTTGGCCGATTTTTGACAGCTACAAAGGCATTCGCGGTGTGATTCACAGCTTTACTGCCACGCGCAAAGAACTCGACGAGGCGCTTGAGCGCAATTTGTATATTGGTCTAAATGGCATCACTACATTTACCGATCGTCAACAACAAATTGACGCCATTAAGGCCGTCCCTCTCGAGAAGATGGTGCTTGAAACAGATGCGCCTTACTTGACGCCGGTGCCACATCGTGGTAGTATCTGTGAGCCTAAGCACATTCGCGTGACGGCGGAGTTTTTGGCGGAGCTAAGGGGTGAAGACCTCGAGCTGCTCGCGGCTCAAACAACCGACAACGCGGTTGCGTTGTATGGTATTGGATAGGAACAGGCATATGTCAATTGCATCATTTTTTGGCGAAAGAGATCAAAGAGCCCGCACGGAAGAAGGATCGCCCGAGGTGCAGTACGGTCGTGTAATAGACGCTGCAGAACGATTCGCTAGTGAGGTTAGTGAGGCTACGCTCAATAGTCAAGGTCTAGATGTTTTGTCTCCAGATGAACGTGCTGCTTTGTATCCTAATCAAGTACCAACTCCTTCGACCGCCCAACCTAACAATGTTATATCGTTCCCAGCTCAACCTGTTATCGGCGCTATTATTGCTAACGAGACGGTCG
Organism: Saccharimonadales bacterium (SeqCode); assembly: GCA_036526215.1. Taxonomy (GTDB): domain Bacteria; phylum Patescibacteriota; class Saccharimonadia; order Saccharimonadales; family UBA4665; genus JARIHD01. Next base: position 685 of record DATCYV010000101.1, on the reverse strand, counting down.
CTGCCCCGGCAAGCATAATGCCCGCAGAGCGCCTGCCATTTGAGGCTAGCCCTCTATCATCTATGCCAACTGAAGTGCCCTCTCCAGTAGACGTATCCCCGATAGGGGACTTTCCGCCATTGCAGGACGCTGCATAACACAAGGAGCCCCCTATGTTTAGCATTCTTAACTCGATCAAAAGCCAACACGACGAAGAACGTCGCGCTCGTCAATATCGAGCGATAATTACCAAGGCTGCCAAGCTGGGTGGCGAACTGTTTGGCCCCATACCTGATGGCGTGCGCCGTGAGTTCTTTTGCCTAGACGAGCGCACCTGGATTTGGCATGAAGAATGGTATGACCAAAACGGCGAACACCACGCAATTACTACCCGTTATGATGTCCGCCCCAATGGCATTCTGAAGGCGCAAGATGGTCAGCCGTACCAGTATCTCTCCCTTGAAGAAGGCAGGCGCTTCTACAAAGCGGTCAAGATGTACAACAAGCTGATCCATGCTGAGCTGCTCTAACCTGGGAACCAGAAAATCATAAGGCGGATTACGGGTCCGCCTTTATAATATCTAGCATATGAACACACCAATTTACCTTGACCATGCAGCGGCTACACCCATGGACCCGACGGTTCTTGAGGCCATGCTGCCGTATTTTACGGATCGGTTTTATAATCCGTCGGCCACCTATATGG
>DATCYV010000100.1:0-3120 GCA_036526215.1 Saccharimonadales bacterium (SeqCode) | reverse complement strand
AACCAGTCTATTTGTTCGAACATGTATCAGCAGATGGCTCATCCTATTTACCGCGCCTAGTAGACAAACATTTCCAATGGAAAAATGAGGAAGAGCTTGAAGCAGTGCTACAAAAACTTTAGACAATAGCCAAGGATTCCTCATGTCGGCATGCTTGGCTCAGTTAAGCCAGAGATATAATCAAGAAAATCTTTTGCAATACCGCTTCACTCTCACCGGCCCTACTGCGCAACCCTCACGAGCAAATCAACCGTGCGCTTGTTGCCCTGTTTGTTCAGCCATGCCTCAGTATTGTGCTTTACAATTGCAAGCATAATGCAATCATACACCGTTGTATCAACCAGCTATATTAGTACGGATGTGCTCCTGCTGACCATCGCGCCCAAGCACAATCAGGATCGTATAAGGTTCTTCCCGGGGCAGTACGCCGCCATTGGTTTTAAACGCGGTTTTCGCCCATCGCCCGTTCGCTGCTTTTCAATAGTTAGTTCACCAAACAAGCCAGATACCGTGCAGTTTGCGGTACGCGTTAAGGGCAATTTTACTCAGACGCTAGCAACCCTGCAGCCTGGCGACCCGGTCTTTTTGTACGGTCCATTCGGCGAATTCGGCATCGACGAAGAATACGATCGCAATGTCATCTTTTTAGCGGGCGGCATTGGCATTACGCCGTTCATGAGCATGGCTCGCTACGCTGCCGAAACCCGCTCCGCTCTGCCTATAACTTTAATTTATAGCTGCGGTTCGCAAGATAACATCCCCTTCTTTGACGAACTGAAAAAGCTTGAGCAAGCCAACCCGCACTTTAAGGTTTTGTACCTTATCACTCAGGGAGGAACCGAAAAATTACACGGCGTACGTGCTATACGCGGTCGCCTTGATGACTCGCTTCTGGCGCGCATTACTAGCGGCGGCCTCCACCAATACACCTATTTTGTGTGTGGGCCGAAGGGATATATTGCCACCGCCAAAGACATACTATATGGCTACGGCCTAACCGACGACCAAATCATTACCGAGGAGTTCACTCCATCGGGCAAGAAGATTGGCCTGTCGCTTGTACCCAGGGCGTCAATTTCACGCTGGACATACGGGCTGACTGCAGCCGCCATGATAGCCGCAGCCCTGTTCTTTATGTCGCTCGACCTTGTGCAGTTTTGGCCAAAGAGCTCGAATGCCCAGGCGGCTGCAAGCACTGCACGGCAGGCTTCCGGTAGCAATCCCAATAACCCAGATACGAGCAGCATCCCCACAAACGCCGATACCTCCAACTCGAATAGCACAAGTAGCACCCCAACCTATAGCCAAACGTATAAGCAACCCACTAGCTCGGTGTCTTAACATGGATAGGTTGCAGCAGCAATACAGCGGCCTTGGCTCGGATATCATTATCACACTCGTCGGCGACAAGGCGGTTTTGCCAGCGTTGTTTAATGAGATTCACCACGCCATCACGGCCTTTGAGCAGCGTTTTAGCCGGTTCTTGCCAGATAGCGAGCTCACGCAGGTCAACAAGCAGGCCGGCAAAACGGTTGCCGTGAGTCCCGAGTTTGCCACGCTGGCGCTAGCTAGCAAACAATACTCCTCAGAAACCAATGGGCTCTATAACCCATTTATTCTTCCGGCACTACAAAACGCCGGATATGTTGGTTCCTGGCCATCACCGGCTGCCGCACACACTGCTACCATCTTTGCCGAGCGGCAAGTTACTGAGCCGAGCAAGCTTACGATAAACAATGACCATGTACACATCCCGCCTGGCACTGCTCTTGACTTTGGCGGAATTGGCAAAGGCTATTTACTTGACGTGTTAAGTAATCTTTTAGCCGGTAAAAAGCTGGGCGGTTATTGGCTATCACTAGGCGGTGATATTATGTGCGGCGGTTATGATATTGACAGCGCCGACTGGCAGGTCGGCATTCAGGATGCACACCAAGCCGACAGTGTTATTGCCACATTCCGCGCTGCAAACGGCACCCCACTAGCTATTGCCACCTCGGGCACCACCAAACGAAAAGGCATAGCACATGGCCACGAATGGCACCATATTATCGATCCGCGCACCGGCGCGCCAGTTCAAACTGCTATACTTACGGTATCCGTCAGCGCTGCGTCTGGCACGCAAGCCGACGTTTATGCCAAGAGTATCCTTATCGCTGGCGAGCCATATGCCCACAAACTTAAAGCAGAAGGAAAGATCCGGTCGTTCGTCATCCAGTACCACGATGCAGCACCCGAAATTGTCATATGAGCATGCTACTTACCACCACCTTTGCGGCAACATCTATCGCCCAGCGCGCCGGAGCGTCTTGGCCTTGGTATATTATCCGCGGCGCTGGTTTTGTGGCCGCCGGGCTCATTGTGCTACTAGTGCTATCGGGTATTGGTCAGGTAACGGGCATTGCCTACAAATATATCGAGCCGGTCAAAATGTGGGCGATTCACAAAGCGCTAGCCTTGGCGCTCTGCGCAAGCATTGCCTTACATGTTGGCTTTTTGCTCATCGACAATTACGTGCGGTTTTCGGCAGGGCAAATTTTAATCCCCTTTGCTTCAACCTACAACAACGGCACGAAGCTTCTTAGCCTACCGCTCGGCACCTTAGCCGTTGGTTTGGGTGTGCTCTCTATGTACGGCGTGGCGATTATTGTTGCCAGTTCGCTAGGCTGGATAGACAGCAAAAAGAGCGCCTGGCGCACGCTGCATTACCTCAGTTATATCGTGGCGATCTTCATCTTCTTGCATGCGCTATATGCTGGCAGTGACCTCAAGTATGGTACCTTTCGCATGCTGTGGATTTTGCTGGGCGCCATAGTCAGTATTGGTCTCATCGCCCGGCTGTGGCGCGCTGGTACCACTAAAAGAGACATCGGATAGTACCCAACCCAGTTGCCCCCACTCTCCCCCATATAGTATAGTTTAAGCCATAAGGGGTATGAGCACATTTGAGCTTATTACATACCTGGTAATACTACACACTATGCGTACAGAAAGACTGTTAGAAGAGAGCCTATGACCCGTCTACCGATACCTGGTGCTGATGATGGCAGCTGGGGGAATATACTGAATGATTTTTTGAGTGTTGAGCATAATGGGGATGGGAGTTTAAAATCAGCTGGT
>DATCYV010000099.1:0-5650 GCA_036526215.1 Saccharimonadales bacterium (SeqCode) | reverse complement strand
CCAGTGTCTAAATATTGCGCATAACAGCTCATTGGAGCCTTGTATTTCCTAATTGTTAAAGTTCACCCGCTTGCAACCTTCCGCGTCTTTCACCAAGTGCTCAGGGTTACAGATTTTGGGTAGCACTTAACAAACCTATGTGTAGGTTCTATGCTAGGTTTCGAGTTAATTGCGGCTACTCATTTTGCGGTAATATGACCGTGGTAATCGCGTTCGCTCTGTTGCCCCTGGGAGGGCATCCAATAGGTTTTTTATCCTATCGGACTACGATTTGTGATTAAGTCGCAGCCCCATTTGGTATATAAAAAACCGACAGGTTTGACTGTCGGTTGTATCGTTTCGAGATTTGGAGCCGTCTTCGGGATTTGAACCCGAGACCCCTTCCTTACCATGGAAGTGCTCTACCACTGAGCTAAGACGGCATTTATTTTTCAGTTCAACGGAGATATTTTACCGTACTTGACCGTTTTTCTCAAGGGTTGAGGGAGTTTATCTTGTTGGATCTTGGCACATCCGCACGAAGAATGTGTTACCCAAACACATTCTGAGTTCAGGACAGTGCCAGGAGGCAATAAGATAAACTCCTGCCGCACCTGTTTACAAAAATGCTCATCTCTGTTAGAATTGACTGGATTGATTGCATAAAAAGGTAAGATAATGGCTAAGAAGAGCGATAAGCGTAAGATTGTTGGTTTGGTCAGCGAAGAGTCTGGCGAGCGTATTTACTACACCAGCAAAAACACGCAGAACACCCCAGAAAAACTGCAGCTTCGCAAATACAGCAAGAAGCTCCGTAAGCACGTACTGTTCGTAGAGACCAAGAAGAACTTGGGCCGCAACGAAGTGAAGCCTAAGAAGCACTAAAAAACCTTCTGGAATGTAAAAAGCCGCAAATCCTGCGGCTTTTTACATGACAACCAATGCTTTAGTCACCTGTAGATAAACGTATGCCTAGGGTTTTATCTTCGTGAGATCTAGAATCGTATTCACAAACTCGGCATGGCTCCATACGAGTGGTGTAATTGACACGACAAACCCGGTATCAGGGTCGACCTGTTCCGAAAGCATACCGCTTGGCAAGGCGTGCGACAGCGACCAATCCACATAATGGCGGGCTTTATCCAGCTGGTGCGCACGAATGTAGTACTGCGCCATCCACAAAGTAGTGACGTGCCAGGGATTGCCCTGGTAGTCGGGGTTGACCGTAAAGTAACGGTCATGTTCGTAGCGGGGTAGGCCGCCAATCGGAGTTTTGTCGAGTAGCGAGTCTTCGATGGCTTCGACAGTTGCTTTGACCTCTTTGGCCATGGTTTGGGCTGGATAGAACATCATGGCGGCATACAGGCTGGAGACGTCGAGTGTATTATCGAAGGCAAGTGAGCCATCTTGTTGCAGCAAAAAGCCCTTGCGGAAACACTTACGTGAATCGTCAAAGAATACCTTACTGCCCTCTAAGATCTGAGCTGCGGCATTACGCCAGTACACGGCGTTGTCGGGATAGTCGAACTCGTCGGCAAAATCAGCCGCCACCAGGAGCGCCTGGTATACAATGGCCGAGGTATAAGTTGTGGTCAAAAAGCGTTCTTCCCACAGGTCGTAGCTGGCGTGTGGCAGTTTGGTCTGCTGGTCGACAAATTCAGCCATGAAGTTGGCGCTGGGCTGGATGAGCGTGTTGTACAGGCTAAAGACAAAATCATAGTCTTTGCTGTAGTCGTAGTATTCGCCGAGCATATACACAATGGCGGCCGTTTCGTCTTCTTGAATAGCAAGCTCTTTATGCATGTTATGCAGGAGTGGGTGCCAGGTGCTGCCTATAGCGCGGTCGGGCTGGTATTTGTGCATCAGGTAGCCGTCGGCGGTTAGGATGTCGCGGCAGAATTCAAAAAGTTTGCGCGGCTCTTCGCGGTAGCCCAGCCGGATAAGCGGCCACACAGCAAAGGCAGCATCTCGTGGCCACACATAGCTGTAGTAGTCGCGGCCGTAGTTATAAATGGATGAATCACAGCTCGCCACGATACCGCCGCGCTTGTCGCAGTGCACCTTAATGACCATGAGTGACTTTTTAACAATATCTTGATACTTGTTATCGAGCGTATTGATCGTGCCCGATGCGGTAGCGAGCCAGGTCTGCCACGACTGGCGGGTTTCTTCTAGCCGGTGCTCGATGGTTTCACTCAGCAAGATGTGGTGGATCTTTTCGGCCGAAAACTGCGAGTCAGCCGCTACGATCCAGTAATCAACGTGCGTCTTTTGACCGCCGCCCAAGCCTACCGGGAAGCGCATGACCGAATCCACACCACCGTGCTCAACAGCATTATTTGATAGCTCGCCGTCTTCGGCGTCGCGGTATGTGCCGTCTTTGCCCTCAATACCATAGTTGCCGACAGCAAATTGGTCGTAGGATTTGCCGCCTTCGTTTTGGCCGTACACCAGCAGTGCGCAGCGACCCTTGTAATCTAGGATATAGTTTTCGTCGGGTACAAACATGGCAGTGTCGGCACGGCCTGCGCGCGAAATCTGGAACACCTGGTGGGTAAACAAGCGGATGTCTTTGTATTGGTTGGTCGTGTTAGTGATATCAATCCGGCGGCAAAAGGCGTTAAACTGGTTATCGACAAAGTCAGTAAAGTGGATTTCGATACCGAACTGCGGGTGCCGGGCCGTAACGTCGCTCACCAGGGCGTCGGCCTCAAAGTTGAGATCGATCTGCCAGCTGCCATCGTCGAGCCAGCTAAAGGCGCCGTCGACCCATACACCTACCTTGTGTCGCATACTGCGGGCATTGGTGAGGTTGTCGAGCCCGACGTACGGGTAGTAAAAGTCGTGTACTAGGCCGTACTCGCCGAGGCCTACGGTGAGGCTGCCATTGCCGAGCATGACCGGACGCCCGCTGCTCATAGCGATATACCCTTTTCGACTAAGCGGAAACGCAGGTCATGGTAGGCGTTCATGAAGTATATAAAGGCGTCGTAGGGGTTGTCGTACGGGCTAAAGTAGGCGTGGATATCGCCGTCGTTGAACCATTTGGTGCACATGTAGTAAAAGTGATCAGAGGTTTGCAGCTTGCGCCAATCGTCGATGAGCGTGAGGTCTTGGGCGCCTAGGATGGATTGCTCAAGCTCGTACAGTGCCGTAATGGCCGATGTTTGCATGCTGTTGCCCAGCCAAGCACTGAGGTCACGCTCGGTGTCGGCCCAGGTGATGGTGTAGGGTGCGTCGACTTGATCAACAGGCTGATATGTGTCGATAGCCTCGGAGACGGTCATGAACTTATTGTCGTTGTGTGCCAGCCACTGCTTGGGCAGGTGCTCCAAAAAGTCAAAGATACCGGATTCGTGCCACTGGTGCTCGCCGAAGGTTTCGTAGTCCATAAAGAGATTGAAGATGTCAGCATCGTGAGTTTCGTTGAGCCAGTGGCTGAACTTATCGGCAGTTAGCGGCCAGCCGCTCCACTTGCGATCACCAAAGCGGAAGGCGATGTCGTCGCTGAGCTTGTAGTTCTTCATGAGCAGACGAATGTTGTCGGTGTAGGTGGGGCGGTACACAAAATTAGGGCTACGCCAGCCGAGGACTTTATCCCAACCCTCGGCCAAGATACCCTTGTAGCCGGCTTTTTCGGCCCAGTAAGCGATGTCGTTGTTGTATGACAGTTCGGTGTTGCGGAAGACTTTAGGCGTTTGACCAAAGACATCTTGCACCTTTTGTTCGTGCATTTTGACCTGAGCTTCGAACTCGGTGCGCGAATAAAAGAAAGCCAGGCTGTGATGGTATGTTTCGGCGACAATCTCTACCCGGCCCGTGTTAACCAGGTCCTTGAAGGATTGCAGCACGTGCGGCGCCCAGCGTTCAAGCTGTTCAATAACGGTGCCGGTGATTGACATACTCAGGCGGAACTCTGGATGCTCTTGTAGAAGTTGTAACAGGCGCTGGTTGGTGGGCAAATACGACTTTTCGGTAACCTTGTGGATGATACGCTCGTTATTTGTCGGATCGTTGTACTCGGTGTCGAAGTAATTGTGTTGGCTCCCGACGTCAAAGATAGTGTAGGGGCGTACACGGTATGGCTGATGGACATGCAAGTAGAGTACGATGGCTTTGCTCATGCGGCAGCCCCTGCCAGGTGTTTGCCGTAGAGGCCCAAAAGTTTGTCGGCTGATTCATTCCAGCTGTGATTGTTGTACTCACGGAAGGCATTTGCGTGCAGCTCATCGCGCAGCGCGTTGTTTTGAACAATGGCGACCATTTTGTCGGCCATGTCATTTATGTCCCAAAAGTCGACTTTAAGGGCGTTTTTGAGCATTTCGGATACGCCGGACTGCTTGCTGATGAGTACCGGCGTGCCATAGCCAATTGCCTCGAGGGCGGTCAGACCGAACGGTTCCGACACCGAAGGCATCACGAACAAATCGGCAATGGTATAAGCATCGCGCCAGTTTTTGCCGCGCTGGAATCCAGCGAAGATGACATTGCGGGCAATACCCAGATCGGCAGCTTGGCTTATGAGTTCGTTGCGCTGTTCACCAGAGCCAACCACCAGCAAAAAGGTCTTTGGCTCACGCTGAACAACCAACTGCATTGCGCGTAGTAAGTTTGGCAGCCCTTTTTGAATCGTCAGGCGCCCCACATTGGTAATAACTTTATAGCCTTGCTTCTTCATGACTGCTAAGTATTTGTAGGCACTCTCGGTGCCTTCCTCTGGCATCAAGTCGCTTGGGTCGGAGTAGTTGTGTACCACTTCTATTTTGTCAGCAGGCACATTGTACTCGCGAACGATGGCGTCTTTTGTGTGCTGGCTCACCGCAATAATCTTATCGGCAATGAGCATGGCTAGGCTTTCGACTTCGCGCACCATAGGATTACCGCCACCAGGCTGACCCGAACGGTCGGACTCGATGGAATGGAAGTGCACGACAAGCGGCTTGCCAGTAAGCATTTTGGCCCGGACTGCAGCGCGGCAGGTTAACCAGTCGTGGGCATGAATTACATCAAATGCTGCTAGCTGAACGATACGCCCGACAGCTTCTTCGTAAATAGACGACTGACCAAATAGGTCGATCCATTGGACTTCACCGGTGTTTTTGACGTACTTAAAGCTGTCGTAGGCAATCCCGGACTTCATGACGCTGGCAACATCTTGCGGATGTGCCGCGTTGATCTTCATGAAGTCTATGTTATGTTCGGCCGTATACGGCAAGATAAACTCAATATCAGCACCCTTTTTCGAGAGCGCCTTGCAGAGTTGGTAGCATGCAACACCAAGTCCACCGCTATTGTGGGGCGGGAGTTCCCACCCAAGCATCAGTATCCTCATTCTAACTCTTGCCGGCGTTTAGTTTGTCTACAACACTCATTATAAGCGCAGTAGGCGCCTAAGCACAACCGTTTTGCTAAGCTAGAAGGCGCTCTAAGGCGAGTTCGAAAGCTGCCTGCTTAAGATTGATGCCTTTATCTTTGGAGCGTTCGAGCATAGCCTTGGCGGCAGGCACTAAAATCTCAGAGAGGCGATCGTTAACTTTTTCTTCGGTCCAGTGTTCGCCGGCGTTGTTTTGCTGCCACTCAAGGGCCGAAACGATCACGCCTCCGGCGTTGGCAATAACATCGGGTAGAATGACTACCCCACGCTTATTGAGCGTTTCTTCAGCCTCTTTGC
>DATCYV010000098.1:0-2585 GCA_036526215.1 Saccharimonadales bacterium (SeqCode) | reverse complement strand
GTCTTGGTCGGTAATCTCCTGGCCCCGCAGCCGGGCGCGGATAGCCTTGATCTGCTTGCTTTTTTGGGTGATGAGCCCGTCAAAGCCTTCGACAATTTCGTTCAGGATCTGCAAAATGAGCTTAGTACGCTGGGTAGTCGCAAAGTCGATTTTGCCCTTCAAAAACTTGTCTATGCATGGCAACTTAGTAGGCGAAATAGTAATAACTGCGCCAGCCGCAAACACAAATAGAAGTGGCATGGTTTCGAGTCCACCTTCGCCGTCTTTGCGCGCATATCTAACAAAGATATAGTTCTGCTCACCCCCTTTTTCGAGGCGAGGCATTTCGTTTTCGTCAAGGGCGTCCAGCGCAATACCTAGCTCCAGGTCGAACGCGTCGGTTAATGCCTGAATCTCATCGGCACTCGGCGCCTCAGCATACACCCATACTCCCCGCTTATATTCGCTGAGCTGTTGCATGCTTTGACTGCGCAGGCTCTTATAAAAATACTTAACCATAGTTGTCCCTCGTGCGCTTTATGAATGTTGCCCTCATTGTATACCCTGCAAGTGGCATTCAAAAGAACCGCCGGGGTTTTGGGTGGCGGTTCTTGTCGTGCGCGCCCACCCTGCGGCGGGTGGGAGTTTTGTTTTTACACAAACTGTTTGTTTCACGCGCCGCTGATCAGGCGCACGATTACTCTAAGCATAACCTATTTACATTTGCTGTCAAGCGTGGGGTGCTAATCTGACTTGCTGTTCAAGAATGCTTTGAGCTTGTGCATCGCTTCGGTGCGATACGAGGTCGCAGCGTATTGTTCTTCGGTCATTTCGCCGCGCGTAATCTGGTAACCATCGTTTACGAAAATCGGATCAAAGCCAAAGCCGCCGCTGCCGCGAGGCTCTAGTGCAATATAGCCGGTCATTGTGCCGTCAAAAAAGTGCGTTTGCTTGCCATCGTACAACGCATACACCACATGGCCGGTAGCTTTTTGTGACGATAATCCTGCAGCTAGCTTGGCAACGCCTGACGGCCCCAGCTCTTCCATGAACCATTTTATGTACGTACCGGGCAGTTTGCCGCCAAGACCCTCAAGCGACATAGTCGCATCTTCTATCAGCACCGTTTGTTTCAAGATGTCGTACGCTTGGCGGGCTTTATGCTCGGCAACTTGATGGACATCGAGCGATTGAATTTCATCCAAATCAAGCTTGTGGTGCGCCACAGGATGACCCAAATAGCGAGCTAAAAAGTCAGCTTTATGCTGATTGCCAGTGATAAATACGAGGTCTTGGTCTTTCACGCCGTATGCCCTTGTAATATGTGCATAAGCTCGGCTTCAGATATTTGCTTGGTGCCGAGTTTTTCGGCCTTGGCCAGCTTGCTGGCTCCCACGTTTTGGCCGACTACCAGGTATGAGGTGTCTTTGCCGACACTCGACTGGAAGGTGCCGCCGAGCGCACGGATTTTCTCGCCAGCTTCGTCGCGGCTCATGGTTTCGAGCGTGCCAGTGACTACAAAGCTCAGGCCATGCAGCGGGCCGCGGGCGTGTGATTCAAAGTGCGGCCGCACGCCAACCCGCTCAAACTTCTTTAGGAGTTCCTGGTTGTCTTCGTCGGCAAACCAGCCCAGTATAGATTCAGCCACCACAGTACCGACACCTTCTACCTGAAGCAGCTGGTCAAGTGTCGCTTCGCTGAGCTTTTCGAGCGAGCCAAAATGCTCAGCCAGGTCAATCGCCGTCTGGCTACCGACATGCCGGATACCTAGGCCGTAGACAAAGCGCGGCAGCGGTGGTTTTTTGGCTCTGGCGACGGCCCCCACTAGATTGGCGGCAGAGAGTTCCGCAAAGCGATCTAAGCCCATTACCTGCTCTTTGGTCAAAGTATATATATCGGCCAGATCATGCACCAGTTTGGCGTCAACCAAGGCGGCAACATTCCTTTCGCCCATGCCATCAATATCGAGCGCTGCCTTGCTGGCAAAGTGCTCGAGCGCACGCTTGAGCAGCAGCGGGCCGGTCGCACCTTGCACGCGGTATACAGCCTCGCCTTCGGGGCGCTCAAAAGCAAGTTCGGGGTATTGACGCTTTAGTTCGGCCTCCATATCGAAAGGCTTGGCAGTTTTGGGCCGCAGCTCGGTTAAAACTTTTTGAACCTGCGGGATAATATCACCGGCCTTAAAAATGATAACCGTGTCACCGACGCGGATGTCCTTGCGCGCAATTTCATCGGCATTATGCAAACTAGCGTGCTGCACTGTCGTACCAGCCACGACAACAGGGTTGAACACAGCGACTGGCGTCGCGGCGCCCGTGCGGCCAATACTTAGAACAATGTCTTTTACTACCGTTGTAGCCTCTTCGGCTGCATATTTGTATGCCACCGCCCCACGCGGCGCCTTACCTACAACTCCTAACTCGGCAACCAGCGCACGGTCGTTCAGCTTAACAACCAGGCCATCTGTGTTAAAAGGCAAGTCGTGGCGTTTGGTCTCCCATGTGTCGGCAAACTGCATAATTGCGTCTAAGCTGTCTACTACAGCAGCTTGTGGATTGGCGGGCAAACCCAGAGCCCGGATCGCCTCATACGCAAATTGGTTGGTT
>DATCYV010000097.1:0-3378 GCA_036526215.1 Saccharimonadales bacterium (SeqCode) | reverse complement strand
AGCGTCATTCGTGAAGCCAGAGACTGAGTTTCAGAAGGGTCTGCGGCGGTTCGGTAACCTAATCATCAAGGTTATCTTATGGCTGACGATTGGTATTTTTGCGATCAACTTCTTTTTGGGGCACGCAATGATCGAATCGCTGCTGTTTGCCCTGGCAATTGCCGTGGGGCTGACGCCCGAGCTGCTGCCGATTATCGTTACCATCAGTCTGTCGCACGGCGCTGGCAAGCTCGCCAAGAAGCACGTGATCTGCAAGCAGCTGATCGCCATCGAAAACCTCGGCAACATGGATGTACTTTGCACCGACAAAACGGGCACCCTTACCGAAGGCCGGATTGTAGTGACCGGCACGATTGGCCCCGACGGTAAGCCCAAGCCCGAGCTTGTTACCGCTGGCGTTTTGTGCAATAGCGCGATTCATCATCACAAAATTCTTGGCAATGCGATTGACGTTGCCCTGTGGGAGGAAGCCGACGCCAAGCATCTCCGCCCCGAATACAGCACTAAAAAAGTCTTTGAGGAGCCGTTTGATTATGAGCGCCGCGCTATGTTTTGTGTGACTGAACAAAACGGCAAACGCACCTTGATCGTCAAAGGCTCGCCCGACGTTGTGCTTACGCAGTGCTCGCACGACGCCCGTCTCGAACATGCCCGCAAGAAAGTTCTGGAACTAAACGCGAGCGGCTTGCGAGTTGTTGCTATTGCCACCAAGCGCATTGGCCCCAAGCCAGACTACGCCTGGGACGATATGAAGGGCGTCGAATTTGAAGGCTTCATTACCTTCCTGGATATCCCCAAAAAGAACGTGGCTGGTTCCATCCGCAAAATGGAACGGCTGGGCGTGTCGCTCAAAATTGTTACTGGCGACAGTGATTTAGTTACCAAGCATATCTGCGAAGAAGTTGGCGTGCCGCTTGGCGGCATCATTTTGGGCGAAGACCTCATGAGGCTTAGCCCAGAGGAACAAACCAAAGCCGCCCAAGAGTGCACCGTGTTTGCCCGTGTTACGCCAAGCCAAAAGCTGCATGTTATTCAGTTGCTGCGCGATGCTGGCCATACTGTTGGTTATATGGGTGATGGCATCAATGACATCCCTGCCCTGCGCAGCGCTGACGTGGGCATTTCGGTAAACACAGCGGTAGATGTGGCCAAAGACGCTGCGCCAATCGTGCTGCTGCGCAAAGGCCTTGATGTCATTAGCGAAGGTATCGTTGAGGGTCGCCGCACTTTTAGCAACACTATTAAGTACATCCTGATGGGCACCAGCTCTAACTTTGGCAATATGTTCTCGGCCGCTGGCGCGTCATTCTTTTTGCCGTTCTTGCCGATGAGCCCAAGTCAGATTTTGCTCAACAACAGCCTGTATGATATATCACAGGTAAGCATACCGACCGACAATGTCGATCTTGAATCGCTGCGTCGTCCGCGCCACTGGGATATCCGCTTCATTAAATATTACATGTTGTTCTTTGGGCCGATTAGTTCGCTCTACGACTTTTTGACCTTCGGTACCCTGCTCTGGCTGTTTGATGCCAAGGCGCCGCTGTTCCAGACGGGTTGGTTTGTGGAGTCGCTGGCTACGCAGGTGCTGGTGGTGTTCATTATCCGCACTTCGCGCATTCCGTTCTACAAGAGTAAACCCAGCAAGTGGTTGACCATTACCTGCCTCAGTATGGTGGCTATTGGCGTGCTGCTGCCCTTTACGCCGCTCGCGGCTGGCTTGGGTTTTGTGGCATTGCCACCGCTCTACTTCTTGTGCTTGGCGGCGCTGGTTGGTACCTACTTGCTGCTCGTGATGTGGCTGCGTGGCCGGTTCCTCCGCAAGTTTAGCGTTTAGCCACTTTAGTTAGATAGGGCGGCCACGGGGCCTTTGGCGTGGCCTTGGCTAGTCGGCATAGCGGCCCGCGTTATGAAAGTGGCTGCGACCACTATGCTTTCTGAAGATTGCCTGGTAATATGCCAGTATCAATAAGCGTAAGCAGGATGGGCATTCAGCGCATGAATAAGCTATACAAAGACCAACGCGGCATAGCACACGTATTGCTCGGGCTACTCGTAGTCCTGGTGGTGACTGTCGCAGCTGGTGCCGGTTATATGGTATACCGTAACCAAACCGGTGCAAACATAACGGTCGACAAAGCCATTAAAGACAAGTGTATGACCGATGTCAAAGACAAGAAGTACTGCACCTTTGTGGCGCACTTTGCCAAGATTGGTGATTACAAATTTGCGGCTACAGTAGTTGCTGGCGGCGAGACGTCGTCGTTTACTATTTCTGCTGCTGGTGGCAATAGCCAGATGGTTATTAACATGGCGGGCCGGCCAGCTGCTGAGTTTGCTGCGTATGGCGGCGTAACCTACATGAAGGACCAAAGCGACAACAAATGGATTGAGTATGGCGCCCACGCACCTAACAAGCCTGACATATATGATCTCAAGGCCGAGGCAGTCAAGGCAGACTTCAAAAATGCCGCAGGCCACTTATTTCAATACAAGTATTGGGGCAAAGTATCTTGCGGCAACCTTAAGTGTTACAAATACGAAGAAGTAGACCCGGACAAGGCGAGCACCAAGGCCTACGTCCTGTTCGACGCCAAGGACTACCAGCTTCGTGAATTGCAGACAAATGACGGTACTACTGCCATTACGGCCACAGTGACGTATCAGGATGTCAACATCTCGAAACCATCGCCGGTTAAGCGAACTGTCGAATAAATTCTCACCTGTTGCAAAAGAAAGCGCGCCTGCAAAGGGCGTGTTTTCTTTTGCAAGTGAGTAATAAATGCATAAAAAGAGCCGCCTGGTCCGCGGCTCTAAAAGCAAGATCAAGACAGCTTAGAGGTTTGCAGCGTCTGTTAGGCCGCCAACCTTGACGCCGTTCTTTAGGTCAATCTCGGTGCCGGTAACTGAGCGGGTTCCGCTCACACCGGTTGGGTTCACAACGGTGGCAAGACGTGCTTGGTAGCCAGCGGGCAAGCCCTTAATGACTGCCGAAACAGAGCCAGCACTACAGTTTACTGAACCAACGCTTGCTGGAACGTTCATCCAGCCGCCGCGGTAGATCGACTTGTACTGCAAATAGGTTAGGCTACAGTTCACGCTTAATGTGCCAGCTGAGGGGGTGATGGTAAAGTCCATCTCGTTTGCGCCGTTGGTGGCCCCTGGGTTGCTGTACCAGATGGCGTTAGCGGCGGTTTGTGTACTGTCTTGCCAGCCAGCGGCAAGACCTGGTGTTATGGCAGCAGCTGACGCAGCGGGAGCTACGACCAGGACTACTGCAAGTGCGAGCAATGCTGATGCGGTTCGAATGAGCCTCATGAAGTATTGTTGCCTTTCTGTTAGTTTGTATTAAAAATTGGCAGTAGCATTATGGTACCT
>DATCYV010000096.1:0-3095 GCA_036526215.1 Saccharimonadales bacterium (SeqCode) | reverse complement strand
AAACGACCCCGCTCCAGCCGATTAACGAACAAGGAGAAACGTATGCGTACATATGCCGAAGCTGCAGCGCAGCATGTTGGTGAACAGATTGAAGTAAAAGGCTGGGTGCAGTCCCGCCGCGACCATGGTGGCCTGATTTTTATTGACCTGCGTGACCACACGGCAGTTTTGCAGCTCACCATCCACCCTGATAAACAAGAGGCTTTTGCCCTGGCCGAAGAAGCCCGCGACGAATACGTCATTAAGGCAACCGGCACCGTAGTCAAACGTGCCGAAGGCCTGGCCAACCCAAACATTGTGACTGGCGAAGTTGAACTGCTGGTAGACGAACTAACATTCTTGAACCGTTCCGAGCCATTGCCAATCCAGGTGAACTCCGACCAAAACATCAGCGAGGAACTGCGTCTTAAATACCGCTATCTCGATTTGCGCCGCCCAAAGATGCAGACCATGCTCAAAAAGCGCGCCGAATACTTTTCGTTTATGCGCAAGTACATGGAGGGGCATGACTTTATTGAGGTTGCCACGCCTATTTTGGCCAACTCCAGCCCAGAAGGTGCACGTGACTTTTTGATTCCATCCCGAATGCACCCCGGCAAGTTTTACGCTTTGCCCCAGGCACCGCAGCAGTTCAAGCAGCTTCTGATGGTCGGTGGTATTCCACGCTATTACCAGTTTGCGGCGTGCTTCCGTGATGAAGACCCACGAGCCGACCGCTTGTACGGCGAGTTCTACCAGCTCGACCTTGAGATGTCATTCGTTGAAGACGGCGAAGAGGTCCGCGCAACCGTAGAGCCGTTGATCATTGACCTCGTTAAAAACTTTGCCGGCAAAGAATTACTAACCGAGACCGTACCACGCATCCCATACCAAGAGGCCATGGACCGCTACGGTTCCGACAAGCCAGACCTGCGTTTTGGCATGGAGCTTGTCGACCTGTCGGAAGAACTCAAGGATAGCAATTTTGGCGTGTTTAAGTCGGTGCTGGCAGATGGCGGCGTAGTGAAAGCTATTTGTGTGCAGGGTGCTAGCGGCCTAACTCGTTCCCAAATTGATAAGTTTACCGAAATCGCCAAGAGCGAAGGCGCCGGTGGCCTCGCGTACCTGACCTACTTTGAAGGCGAGGTTAAATCGCCGATTGCCAAGTTCTTTAGCGAAGCCGAGCTGGCCAGAGTCCGCGAAAAGACGGGTGCAAAGGACGGCGACGTGGTCTTCTTTGGAGCCGACAAGCGCCTGGTCGTCAACAAAGTGCTCGGCCGTTTGCGCAGTGAATTTGCCGACCACTTTGGCCTGAAGGACCCAAACAAGATTGCGCTAGCCTGGATTGTCGACTTTCCATTTTACGAGTGGGACGACAAAAACAATCGCCTGGACTTTGGCCACAACCCGTTCTCGATGCCCAAGGGCGGACTGCAGTCGCTACTTGCCGAAGATAAGCTTGCGGTGGTTGCCGACCAGTACGACATGGTTATGAACGGCTACGAGATTTGTTCGGGTGCCGTGCGCAACCACAACCCAGAAATTATGTACGGCGTGTTTGCTCTTCTCGGCTATGACCAAGCGTACGTCGACAGCAAATTTGGCGCGATGATCAACGCCTTTAAGTACGGCGCGCCGCCGCACGCCGGTTGTGCCTTTGGTATCGATCGCATGTTTATGGTGCTGGTGGGCGAAGATAACATCCGCGAAATCGTGGCCTTCCCCAAGAACGGTTCCGGCGTGGACGTTATGATGAACGCACCAAGCACGGTTGATGATGCGCAGCTGAAAGAGCTCAGTATCAAGCCGACGGTACAGGCGTAGCATCTCCCGATTGCCTCTTGCCGGGCAGTGTATACTTAAAATATGAACCCGCACGATCAGCAAGGGTTTGAGATTCATACCTACGATGAATACCAGCCGCCAAAGCAGCAGCCTGCGAAGCCAAAGCGGCCTTCACGCAAGTGGCCCATAGTTCTGGTTATGCTTATTGCTGTGGCTGGGGGCGCCGGGGCGTATTGGTTCTTTGGACGTCAGCCAAAACAGCCAGCGACTCAAGCAAGTACGACCGCCGAACGGCCGGTGGCACTCATAACAAGCCAAACCAAAAACCATAGTTCGCCTGACTTCAACCTATCATTTGACTACCCGGCGGACTGGACAGTTACCGATACACTTGGCAGTGGGGTGATTACGGTGCGGTCGCCGGCTCTGCAGCTCAAAGATGTTAAAAATCAAGGCTTTACGGGGCAGATAGTGCTGACCATGCGCAGCAAACAACTGCCGCTGCCGGAGTTCGATAAGGGCAATGCAGTAGCAATACGAGTGTCTGAAAAGATTGCCTACAGCAAACCGGGTGCCTCGCAGCGTGGCTCTACCTATATCAGCTTTCTCAATTACGCCAGCTCAGCTGAATCAACGCTGGACGGCATCTATATAACAGGTGATGTTGGCTACCAAAAGGGGCAGGCGATCCCAAAGGCCGATATCGTGCCGATTGATCCCGTGGTGAGTATATCTTTCGTAAAATGCGCAAACAGCAGCTGCAACACTGATGGGACGGCGATTGGTATTGTCCCGGCGATGTGGGATGACGCAGCGTTTTCGGGACCACTTAAGAAAGTGCTGCAATCACTGGTGATTAGTTAGCAGATTCTAGCGCCATAAGTGGTATTTCTGCTAGACTAAAGGTGAACTATGCCCAAAGAAAACACACCAAAGAAACAGGCTGAGTCCGAGGGTGGCTCGGCTCCCGAACTGCCGCACGCTGTTGCTAAACAATACGGACTGCATCATGATCATGACGCCCCGGCACTCAAGCAGCAGCCCGACGATGCGCCAAAAGCCGCACCAAGCGCCAAGGCCGCTGCAGCTGAACCTGCCAAACATTCCGACGACACGCCCCAAGGTGTCCAGCCTGTAGATGCAAGCGATGCGGATATTTCGGTGTCTCAGACCGACACCGAAAAGGTCATCGAAGACACCAAAACCGACCAAGCCGTTGACGACATACTATCAAAAGAGGGCGATGCCCTGCTCGACATGCAGGATGGCTTAGCGCTGCATGGGCAAGTGCCTGTTGTTCCCAAAAAGCGTGGCTTTTGGCGGAGTATTGG
>DATCYV010000095.1:0-4052 GCA_036526215.1 Saccharimonadales bacterium (SeqCode) | reverse complement strand
TCGCTCGGGCTGCTCCGCCCCGACATCTTTATTACCGTCAAAGAAGACTGGACCGAAGAGTATAAGAATTCCAAAGAGTATAAAACAGTCAGTAAATATGGCGGCGAGGTAATCGTTGTCGATCGGCAGTCGACGGCACTTTCGACCACCAAGATTGTGCAACGCGCCATCGGCGGTCAGCTTGGTGACATCTTTAAAGACTTTATGGAACTCCGCAAGGACCCGCTCAAAGAAAGATAATGGAACGCTCAGACCTCAATCTCACGCCCGAAGAGCGCGAAAAGCAGGAATACTACCGCGACGCCCGTACTGGCGGCTACTACGGCAAGATCTGGACGTCCGTTGGCAAGTGCGTCTTTTGTGACCTGCGCGATAAATACATCGTTATGGAAGAAAACGGCGTAGTCCTAACCATTGTGATGTTTGCTTATATCGACGGCCATATGATGATTATCCCGCGCCGGCACGTCCGCTCTGTAAAAGAGTTAACGCCAAAAGAGTGGGCAACTATGCGTAAAATGATGTACATAGCCAAAAAACTTATTCGTGACGTGCACGGTCTAAAAGGAATGCAGATCATCCAAAAAGACGGCACTGAGGCGCAAAGCACCGTGGAGCACCTGCACTTTCAGTGTGTGCCATTTGACGCTCCCGATCTTAGCGTGTGGAACTATCGCAAGCTCAAGCATACGCCACTCGAAAATGCTGCGCTCTACCAGCGCAAGGCAAAGAAAATCCAACAGCTGAGCAAGAAGTTCGACGAAAAGTACGCCGAAGCCGAGCCGGAAACCCAACCTGTGGCATCCGACAAAAAAGCCGTCTATCGTGAGGCTTTTAAGCAAATGCTTGCCAGCAAAAAAGCTTCGCAGGCCAAAAAGACCGCCAAAGTCGGTGCCGCGATTATTGCCGACGAGCAGATTATTTCGATGTCCAACGCTCATCTGACCAATGGTTCCATGGAATACGAAAAAGAAGACGGCACATGGACAAGCCTGCCGACCGTTTCACACGCCGAAGAACGTTGTATTTCACAGTCTGCCAAACAAGGCCTGCCCTTGGACGGCGCAACGATGATTGTAACCTTATCACCCTGCATGGCTTGCTCCCGACAGATCGTGAATTCCGGAATCAGAGAGCTGCATTACATAGATGACTGGTGGGATCAGGAAGCCTTGGGCTTTCTGCGCGAAAAAGGCGTTAAGGTAGTCAAGCTACCATACAAGAAAGGCAGGAGGTGACCTATGGCGCACCCTGAGTACCAATACCTTAAATTGATGGCCGACATCATGAAGGACGGCAAGACCAAGCATACCCGCGGTATTCACGATGTTAAGGCGATCTTTGGTGCACAAATCCGCTTTGATATGCGCCAGGGCTTCCCGCTCCTCACGACCAAAAAGATGCCGTTTAAGATATTGCTGCACGAATTATTCTGGTTTATCAGTGGCAGCTCAGATGTAGATTACCTGCACGAGCACAAGATTAACTACTGGGACGGCTTTTTGCACGAAGGCAGCAACAACCTTGGCCGCGTGTATGGCGTGCAGTGGCGACATTGGCGGCGGCCGGACGGCACTGAATTTGACCAACTCCAGTGGGCTATCGACCAAATCAAGAACAATCCGGACTCTAAAGCCATTCTAGTGAGCGCCTGGAACGCTGGCGAACTTGGCGAAATGCGCTTACCGCCGTGCCACACTATGTTTCAGTTTGATGTAGCCAAAGGTAAGTTGCGCTTGCAGCTATACCAGCGCTCATGGGATGTGTTCTTGGGCGCGCCGTTTAACATTGCGCAGTACGCCATGCTTTTGCACATGGTCGCTCATTTGACTGGTTTAGAACCGCGTGAGCTGATCATTACCGCTGGCAGTGCTCATTTGTACAAGAACCATATCGAACCTGCCAAGATGCAATTGCGTCGCAAACCGAATCCGTTCCCCAAGTTAAAAATCGTGGGTGACGTCAAAAGTATTGACGATTTCAAGGAAGATAACTTCGTCCTTGAAGGCTATAAAGCTCACCCACGCATTAAAACCGACCTGGTGATAGTGTAGCTTTTTGCAGTAGCACCGCCTGGTGCCTAGGCTCGGGCGTGCTGGCTAATGAATTTAGCCGCCTGCTGCATTTCTTCGGGCGAGACTTCTTCGCCCTTTACGCGGCTAACGGTTGCAAACAGATCCTTGGCATATTTTTCAATAACCTTCATGTTGATCTTTTGCCGGTCCATGGTTGCCGAGGCTAAAGCAATAGCCTGACCAATAGCCCATTGGGCGCGGATTGATACCTCACGGTTTGCATCGCCCGTTTGACGCTCTTTCGCAGTCTGGCGCACGAAGCGGTCGCCACGGTTATTAACGTAACTTTCTACTTCGCCTTCAAAACCCACCTCGGCGATCCGAGGGCTAAAGGTTTTAAGGCGATACTCTTTGTTGTCTGCTGCCTGTAGTATTACTTCCCAAATTGTCTTTTGGCCGTCGGGCGACTGCCAAACCTGGGTGCTCTCGATAGTCTTAATGTGCATATTAGCTCCTTTTATGCCCTCACTGATAGGGCTCACTTACTGCTGAGCGCTCGACCAAACGCTGGAGCGGCTTTGCCTCACCTACAAAGCCCACCCAAGCCTTATGTGATATACAATATGCAATTGCTGGAGTGCCGGTCACCTTCTGAATACCGGTATATATCATCATAGTATACCCCTTGGCACTCGCATGTCAAGAGTGCTAATGCTTGTTTACAAGATTTTCGTAAATGCGCAAGTGTGCTTCGCACATTCGAGCGGCAGTAAAGCGCGATTTGTACGCTGAGCGGCATACTGTCCGGTCAAAGTGGTCCAGCCGCGCCAGGGTGTTTGCCAGCGCGCGTGCAGTCGCCGGTTCGTCAAGTATGGCGCCGTGCGATACTACCTTTGCCACTACCTGCCCGATAGCTATATTGTTGATTACCTCTGGGATGGCGCCCGAATCCAGACCAATCACCGGTGTGCCGCAGGCCAGGGCTTCTATGCTCACCATGCCGAATGGCTCCTCAAAAATCGACGGTACAATTACGGCACGGGCGTTGCCTAAAAATTCGCGCTTAGCATCTGATGAATCAATAAAGCCGATGTATTCAATTATGTTGCCGTCGATGAGCGGTTCGATTTGTTGCCAGTACGTGTCATTTTTGTGCCCGGCGTAATGTTTACCGGCAATCTTGAGCTTGAGCGGCTGCTTTGCAGTGCGATTGTATGCTTTGACAGCGGCAATGGCCAGATGTAATCCCTTTGGTTGAATAATCCGCCCAATGTAAGCGATATAATCACCGGTGGGTTTGTCGACCGGATGCAGCGCTTCGTCCGACAAACCATGATACACATTGCCTACCCAGTTCGTATCAGCCGGCATCCCCTTGCGCTGGGCATATGACATCGAAATCCAGTTCAAATCCTTGTATTTAGGAAACGTATTTTTGTACTTCACTAAAAAGTTAAACGGATCGTGATGGGTAAATACCACGGGCTTCGTGCACAACGACGCAAACGGCAAAGCAATATCCTCTTCGTTTGTATAAATGTGCACGACGTCTAATTCGTCGGCATTGGCCATTTGGTA
Source organism: Saccharimonadales bacterium (SeqCode) (assembly GCA_036526215.1). Taxonomy (GTDB): domain Bacteria; phylum Patescibacteriota; class Saccharimonadia; order Saccharimonadales; family UBA4665; genus JARIHD01. The sequence continues at coordinate 459 of DATCYV010000095.1, read as the reverse complement.
AGCGCGGGCGATCAGCTCACTCTGAACCTGACGTGCTAGCGTAATAAAGGTAAAGGGATGTTTTTTGAGCAGATCAACATACGTATCGCCGCGCCCGGCTAGCTCAGTCTCAAAATATGAGAGGTCAGCGGTAATGTTTCGCATTGACGTGTCAACAGGCCCAGGCGAAAACAGCGTGACCTCCGCCCCTGCGGCTTGTAGGCCTTCGGCTAAATCCAATGCTAATTGAGCAGGCGAAAAAATCACCTTGGGCAGTACCTCCCGATGCATAAAGATATGCGGAACGACTATGCCGATGCGCACGGCGCTAACTCCTACGGGCGGCTACTTGTTGGCTCCGTCAGTAGGGCCAGTTTCTTCGTCTTGCTCTTCTTCTTTGTCGTCTAGAAAGCTGAGGTCGAGGTCTTCTTCCATCTCGTCGTCATCGCCATAGTAACCATCAGCTTGTGACTTGTCGTC
>DATCYV010000094.1:0-5919 GCA_036526215.1 Saccharimonadales bacterium (SeqCode) | reverse complement strand
GCCCGATCCACGAAGTGCGGATGACCGCCCTTGTTATTATGGCTAACCGCGCCAAAAAGGCCGATGAACCCGAGCACAAAGCGCTCTACACGCTATATCTGCGCTGCTCTGACCGGATCAATAACTGGGATTTAGTAGACGTAACCTGCCGCGACGTTGTGGGCGGCTACCTGTATAAGCACCCAGAATTAGCGATGAAGGTACTGACCAAGTTGGCCAAGTCAGATTGGCTGTGGGATCGGCGCATCGCCATGATCTCGACAGTCTACTTTATTGCCCGCGGGCAACTGGACGAAGCGTTTGTAGTTGCCGAACTGCTACTGAGTGATAATCATGACCTTATGCACAAAGCCGTCGGCTGGATGCTGCGCGAAACCGGCAAAAAAGACCAGGGAAGGCTCCGAGCCTTTTTGACCAAACATATTCACGAATTGCCGCGTACCGCACTACGCTATGCGATCGAACGCTTTGAGCCAGAGGAGCGGCAGTACTTCTTGAGGCTGCGCTAGTCCGTAAGACGTGATGGCACGTCCATGGCTCACTCGGTGGCTGGCATCTTTGCCGCGTGGGTTGCTGTGGGCTGAGAGAACCATTGAGCCTTGGATATTAGTTTCTGATGCGGTCAAACGGGTGGCCGGCTGCTACTTGGTCGGCGCGAGTAGTGAGAGCCGCTTATTTCGTTGCCCATATGGTAGTGTTACAGCACGCTATTGTCAATGCGTAAAGCATGTATTATTAACAGCCTTTCCCGACACAATATTGACAAAATGCTAATGTTTTGATATCGTAGCACTTGTAGAACCATGAAAACAAAAACCTACCAACATCCGAATCACATCCCATCTGTCCACGTCCGTCTTGAACGGTTCTTTCGTCATCGGACGTTCCTTGCGGCGGTTCTGACTTTTATGGCGCTTGGCCTTATTAAGTACGAAACGCACATGCTCGTGATTATCCACCAGATGTACTACGGGCAGGGAGTTGGATTTTTGACGGCCTATGCACATCATGATGAAATTACGCGCATGCCAGTGGATTATGGCGGCAAGGTTCGTCATGCCCTGGTTTCGGGTGACACAGACACCTAACTCGCGTGTTACTGGTTAGTGTTCGCTTAAAACAATCCGGCACTATATATGTGGATATTTCTGGAACAGTGGCAAAACTGTGGATAAGTGGTGCGTGTGCACCGCTTTTTTAGTAAAAGATACTTGTGCGTGGGTAACAGTGGGTAGTATGATGACGTTAGTGGGTAATCGTGGGTAGCCCGAAAGAAGCACACCCAACGAAACAAAAAATAAAAAACCACTGCAAATTAAAACAATTTAGGTACCAATGGCCACGGTAGACTATTTCCAACGTAAACTTGACGACAAACGCCGGTTAACAATACCGGTCGAACTTCGAGACGAGTTTGCCAGCGGGGTAGTTATTACCAGGGGATTCCAGAATTATCTTCACCTCTACCCAAGATCGGTATGGGACGAATTGGTCGAACCGCAGCTCCAGGGAAGCATCCTTGATGAGCAGGTTGCCGACCTCAACGTTCGGTTCCGAATGGGCAAGACGGATGGAGCAATGGATGTCAAGCAAGGGCGGATTAGCCTGGAACAACATCTGTTGGACTACGCTGGGATCGACAAAGAGATCGTGGCGGTGCGCGTAGGGAAGTATTGGAGGCTTATGGCTGCCGAGAACGTCTAACGCGCAAGCGGTAAGAGCACATTAACAATTTGGCGCACACCGACAAAAACATCGAATTTCATTCGAGGTCAGCTACTCGGCAATCAACAAGTGGAACGATAGACACCACTTTTAAAAACTATTGCACCTTTCTTAAAAACACCTCCCAAAACTCCACCTCACACATAAGTCTCTCAACTTCGATTGTTTGCACAGTTAAGAAGTTCAAACGATAACTTTTTTAAAGTTCTCAAACTCACCAAATTACTTCTTTACCTACCGGCAAACGATCAACCACAAAAACAAAAACACCAAAAAAACAAACAGTTGATTGCTGAATAGGTGACCTTGCCAAAACAAACACCACCCGAGCCGTCTAGGCGGTAAGGACAAAAACAAAAAAGGTGACTTCGGTTCCAGAACTGAGGTACACTAGCAAGCAAGATGCACCAAGACAACCAAAACCAATTACACAGGCCAGTATTGCTCGATCCTGTGCTCGCATATCTTGACCCAAGGGAAGGGGATTCGTACCTCGACCTAACCGGCGGATACGGCGGCCACGCGGCAGCAGTATTGGAACGGACCCATAACCCCAAGGGATCTGTTTTGGTAGACCGCGACCACAATGCAATAGCAGAGCTGGAAAAACGGTTTGCCGGGCAGGGGATAACGCTTATCAATCGCGACTTTTATAGCGCGAGCGAGCAGCTCCGAGAGGAAGGCCGGACGTTTGATTTGATTTTGGCTGATCTAGGCGTGTCGTCACCGCACCTTAACCAGGCGAGTCGTGGTTTTTCGCTCAAAAGCGACGGGCCGCTCGACATGCGCATGGATCAGACGCAAAGCTTAACGGCCGAGATGGTGGTTAACACCTACTCAGCAGAAGAGCTAGCCGACATCCTAAAACGCTATGGCGAGGAGCCCAAGGCCAAACAGATTGCGTCACTTATTGTGAACAGTCGGCCGATTACAACCACCGGCCAACTCGCCGCCATTGTTGCCAAGGCTTGGCCTGGCCGCAGCAAAGTCCATCCCGCAACGCGGACGTTTCAGGCGCTCCGAATTGTGGTAAACGACGAACTTGAGCTTCTACGCAAAAGTTTGCCGGTTTGGATGGATGAGTTGCTCGCGCCAGGAGGCCGGATCGCAGTCATAAGTTTCCATAGCTTGGAAGACCGCATAGTCAAACAAGCATTTGCCGAAAAGGCAGGAGACCGCTATGATGCGCTTTTCCGTCTCCTTACCAAAAAGCCAGTTGTTGGCGATGATGTTGAAATCGTTTCCAATCCGCGAGCACGAAGCGCAAAACTTCGTGCCGCAGCGAAACAAAAATAACCAAAAAGAAAGGGCAGCACCATGCAAATTCGCATCAAAAACGCTACCCCACGCGCTTACAAGGTTCACGTTACTGTAGCCTAAGCACGAGATCCACGGTTTGGAGAGTACTGATTGGTCTTGGTACTCTCCACCACAAAAATTAAACAAAAACGAAAAGCAAAAATTATGACATACTCAAGTTCACTCGCCATGCAGCGCAAAAGCGCATTCGCCTCGCGCGGCCAAAACGCAGTAAGTTTTCGTGTGCGTGAGCGTACCTTGGGGCCTGTTACCAATACGATAATTCTGATTGTCCTTGCTTGCACGCTTGGCCTGTTGTACCTGACACAGGTGACCAAGACAAACGCCTACGGTTACACCGTAGATAATCTGCAGAAAACTCAGCAGCAGTTGAAGGACGAAAACAATGACTTGCAGGTAGCATCGGCTCGCTTGCAGTCTTTGGATCGCGTCCAAAACAGTGACGTAGCCAAGGGTATGGTTGCTGCGGCGCCAAGCGCTACGCTTCACGATTAAGCGTATACTTTTATATAGCATGCACCCTTATAGCAGCGGATTCGCCAAACCGATCAAAGCCGTGCTGCGTGCCCGTTTGTGGTACGTAGTGGTTATGATGGTGCTTGGCGTTTTTTTGGTGCGGTTGTTTTATTTGCAAATTATTAAGCATGATTATTACCGCCGGGTGGCTAATGCCGGTCACTTAAAAGAATATGAAATAAACGCCAAGCGCGGCGTGATTTTGGCGCATGATGGCAACCAAACGGTGCCGATTGTGCTCGACCAAACGCTCTACACCATTTATGCTGACCCGTCGATCGTGAAAGACCCTGGCAGGACGGCCGGTACACTGCACGAGCTGTTTGGGGGCGATAGCGACGACTATGAGAAGAAACTGCGCACGAAGGACACGCGGTACGTGGTGTTAGCGCGCAAGGCCACGAAAGGTCAAAAAGATGCGCTGCTGACCAAGAAGTACCCTGGTATTGGCGCGCAGGAGCAACAGTACCGGACGTACCCAAACGGCGCGTTGGCCTCGCAGCTTCTGGGCTTTGTAAATGACGATGGGGCAGGGGTGTATGGCGTTGAACAGGCGCTTAATAAGCAGCTCTCGGGTACCAAGGGAGAGCTTAAGGCGGTGACTGATGTGCGAGGTGTACCACTGGCGGCAAATACCGACAATATTCTGATTCAGCCGGTTTCGGGTAGCGATGTGGTGTTAACGGTTGACATGGCAATGCAAAAGCAGCTCGAGGATATCTTAAAAACGGGCCTAGACCGGGCCAAGGCAACCCAAGGCAGCGCGCTGATTATGGAGGCGAACACGGGCGCCATTAAGGCTATGGCCAACTTGCCGACGTTTGACCCGGGCAACTATGCTGATGTGCCTGATGCGAGTGTCTTTACGAACGCTGCCGCTAGCACGCCGCTTGAGGTTGGGTCGGTAATGAAACCGCTGACCGCGGCAGCGGCCCTCCAAAAGGGTGCTATTGCAGCCGATGCCGTGCACTACGATCCAGCGCAGTACAAGATTGACGGGTTTACCATTAGGAACATCGAAGAAGACGGTGGCGGTGGCGACAAAAGCATCGCCGACATCTTGAACCTCTCTTTAAACACCGGCGCCACCTGGATGCTGATGCGCATGAGCGGTAGTGACGACCACATTACCCAAGCAGGCCGCGATTATTGGTATGATTTTATGACTAACAAGTATCGCTTTGGCAGGCAAACTGGCGTGGAGCAGGGGTATGAGGCGCCAGGTATTGTGCCGGATCCGGATAATGGCTATGCCCGGGATTTGACCTACGCCAACACTACTTTTGGCCAGGCTATGATGGCAACGCCGCTACAGATGGCGGCTGCATATGCAGCGGTGCTGAATGGCGGTACGTACTACCAGCCTCGGTTGGTGGATGCGTATGTGTCGGCTTCTGGCAAAACAACCGCGGTGGCGCCCAAGGTGGTACAAAAAGGTGTGGTGAGCCAGCGGGTGAGTAGCGAAATCACTCAGCTTATGCAATTTACAGTGCAGCATCACTCTTTTGCGCGGGGGTTTGACCAAAACGCCTACACAGTTGGCGGCAAGACCGGGACGGCGCAGATTGCCGATCCCAAGACCGGCACGTATTATGGCGACAAATACAACGGTACCTACGTGGGGTTTGTTGGCGGCGCGCATGCCCAGTACGTAATTGTGGTGGTTGTAAATGAGCCTAAGGTCGGCGGGTATGCTGGTACAGCAGCCGCGCAGCCGGTTTTTGGCGATCTGGCGCATATGCTGCTCGACAAGTTTAACGTGACGCCTAAGTAGTGCCAGCCCCCGTGCTATACTTAACCTAAGGACACAAAAGGAAACACATGGAACCGCTGCATATAGCCGTCGAAACAGATACGCTCATCCGCATTCTGCTTCTTAGCTTTTTGGGCTTACTGCTAAGCGTGCTTTTGACGCCCATGTACACCACGCTTGCGTATAGGCAGCGATGGTGGCGCAAGCCCGGGGCAGCAGCTACCGGTGAAAAGGCCAAGATGCTTGCGCTGCATGCCGAGAAACATCAGCGACATATTCCTACCATGGCCGGTGTGATTGGGTTGGTTGCAGTGTCAGTGGTAACGGTTATATTCAACCTGAGCCGTGCTGAAACATGGTTGCCTATGGCGGCTTTTGCTGGCGCGGCAGGTGCTGGGCTTATTGATGATATTATTGCCATTCGCGGCTGGATTGGGCCGATCGGGCTGGCCTCGAAATTGCGATTGTTGCTCATGACAGTTGTGGCCTTGATTGGCGGCTGGTTCTTTTATGCCAAGCTCGATGTTAGCAGTATCCATGTGCCGCTGATGCACGGGCAGTGGCAAATTGGCTGGCTGATCATCCCATTGTTTATCGCAGTGGTT
>DATCYV010000093.1:0-7601 GCA_036526215.1 Saccharimonadales bacterium (SeqCode) | reverse complement strand
CTATACTCTCGTCTTGCATTGTCACGGTCGTTAGGGTCCAAGAAGACATAGCCCGCATACACAAAATAATGTTGTGTAGGGTCTTCGCAAAAGGTTCCCGAATCATCAAGGAATATACTGATTTCCTGTAAGGTATTCTCCATCTGTTAATATTATACACTAATAGATCGCTTACTTGCTGTTAGGGGATAGTCGCCTTTTTCTCATGCTGGCATATTTTGCTGTAAGAAAACGTGATCACGATCATTGCACGCACGCATACTGTCCGCTACACTAGATAACTGACTGAAATTCTGAGGAGGGTAACACGTGACCGCGCTTGGTGTGTATTTTATTATTTACGGCATTTTGGCCATTTCACACATTTTGACACAAATGTACATTGGCCATATGGAGCATCGTCGGCAAAAGGCTAAGCATTTTACGCAGTGGCGGCAAGGGCACTTTCCATCGGTCAGCGTCATTGTACCCGCATACAACGAAGAGCCAGAAATCTTGCGCGCCTGCATTACCTCACTGGCCGAACAGAACTATGAGTCGCTTGAGGTACTGGTTGTCGACGACGGTTCAACCAAACGGGATGAGCTTAAACGAGATGTATACGACACCTTTGCGGACGACCCTCGGGTACACATTATATATACGCCAATTAACGTCGGTAAGCGTCATGCTCAAAAGTTCGGCTTTAACCGCAGCACCGGGCAAATTATTGTTACCGTTGACTCAGATACAATCGTACCCACAAACGGAATACGCGAAATAGTACAGCGCTTTAAAGACCCTTCAATTGGTGCCGTCACCGGCGATGTGCAGGTCGAAAACAGCAAAACCAATTTACTTACCACGTTGATTGGCTTTCGGTATTGGTCAGCCTTTCACCAAGAACGCGCCGCCCAAAGTTATTTTTATGTGCTTATGTGCTGCTCCGGGCCGTTCTCGGCGTACCGCAAAAGCGTGATTGACCATGTTAAAGACCGCTACACCAGTCAGAACTTTATGGGCAAGCGGTGCACCTTTGGCGACGACCGGCATCTAACCAATCTGGTGCTCGAGGAAGGCTACCGCGTGGTGTTCGATAATAAAGCCATCGCCTACACGCATGTACCCGAGAATATTCACCGTTACATAAAACAACAGGTGCGCTGGAACAAGAGTTTTTACCGCGAAATGCTTTGGACGCTTAAGTCGTGGCGCAAGCACCACGCATATATGCTTTATGATTTGATCATGCAGCTAGTTTTGCCGTTTTTGCTCATAGTGGCACTCGGCGGCATGGCGTACCAGTCATTTATATATGGGCCACATGTGGTGTTGTGGTACTTGGGAACGATTGTGGTGATCGCACTGCTGCGGGCATCGTATGGCATTATTCGCACCAATAATCCGGGCTTCTTGCTGTTTGTATTGTACGGATTTATTCATTTGTTTTTGCTGATGCCAACCCGACTGTATGCGTTGTTTACGATCAACGAAACGAAGTGGGGGACGCGGTAAATCACATCTGTTACTGCTGGCTCAAAAGCGTAAAAATTGCACTTTTATTGCCGGGCAACTAGGGAGGTGCACGTTGACGAGCGTTTTAACAAGATCGAGGATCGGATCGGCTAAAAGTGGTCGCGAATGTGCTTGTAGCTATAGTCCCAATCGGCATCGGACTTTTTGTGCGGGTTAAAGATGTTTTCTGGGTCAAAGATCGCCTTGGTCTCGCGGAAGAGCCGGACGACCTCTTTGCCGAATTGTTCTTCGAGCCATGGGCCACGAATCAAGCCATCGTTGTGCTCGCCCGATAGCGACCCTTTGTAGTGCAGCACCAAATTGTCAACCTCTTCCATGGCCGGCAGTAGCTTGGCTTTTTCGGCAGACTGCTCGATGTTCATAAGGGGAATTATGTGGAAGTTACCATCGCCAATGTGCCCCTGAATCGTAGCAAACAACTTGTACTTTTTGATAATCCGGCGCAGGCGCGGCAGGAACTCTACCAAGTGTTCGGGGTTTACAATGAGGTCGTCGATAAACGGCGCGGTGTGTTTGTCCTTAACCTTAGAACGCAGCAGATTAAAGCTGTGGCGGCGCATAATCCAGAACTTTTCGGATTTACCCTCGGTCGGGTCTTCTTCGAAGCCGTTTATCTCGTAGCGAGCGCGAACGTGTTTGAGCTCGCGGTGCAGAGCCTTAATTTTTTCGCGCACTTCGTCTTCGCTTGCGCCGTTAAACTCGACCATCAGGATCATTTTGGGGACACCGCGCAGCAACTGCAGGCCGTCAGGGATCAGGCTAAACAGCAGTTTTGCGAACCGCTTAAAGCCCAGCATTTTTAAGAAGTACGGCATAAACTTGATCGACAAAATCAGCGTCGAATCATCGAATGATTCAAACGTCGCCGGCTTGTGCGCCAGCACCGCGTTAATGACCTCGCCCAATTTTTTGGTGTCCTTCATAAAGAGCACCAGCAGGCCAGAGTGGGCACGGCGCGGCACCAGCCTGAACTTGATATCGGTTACCAGCCCCAATGTGCCTTGCGAACCCACAATAAGCTTGGCCAGATCAAACACGCCCGCTTCGCGGTCCCACACGTGCCACAGGTTGTAGCCCATGGAGTTTTTGCTCACCTGGGGAGCGGCCGCCTTAATGGTGTCGTAATGTTTTTCGATTAAGTCGAACAAGCGCTTGTAGAGCCGCCCTTCGTAGTCTTTTTGAGCCATCTTTTTGACGAGCTGCTGTTTGTTCAGCGGCCTTACGATGTATTCGTTGCCGTCGGCAAATACCACCCTAAGCTCGGTAACAAAATCCTTCACTTTGCCGTATTCGAGTGATTTTTCACCGCCAGCGTTGTTAGCTACCATGCCCCCAATGGTGCACAGATCACGCGAAGCAGGGTAACTAGGCATAATCACATTCTTTTTGAGCGTTTCTGCGTCGAAATCACGGAAGAACACACCAGGCTGGGCGTGGCCTTCAGCCGCTGTAATACTTTCTATCTTGCGGAAGTATTTGTTAAAGTCGGCAATCACCGATTCATTGACAGCGCCACCGGACATATCCGTACCGGCTGAGCGGGCGGTCACCGACAGGGCAGGCAAGGCTTTTTTATTGGCGGCGATGGTTTTGACCAAGGTTTGCACATCTTTGCTATCTTTTGGAAAGACCACCAGCTGCGGCTTGATTTCAAACAAGCTAGCGTCATGACTGTAGAACTCTTTGGTCGTGGCGTCATCTTTAAGCTCGCCAGCAAACCCGGCACCGAGCAGTTTTTGCTTAAAATCATCCATAGCTTAAGCTTAATCGGAATACTGACCGTAAGCAAGCGTACAGTATCTGATATCTGCTCTTTACATCGAAACTGAAATAATAGAATATGAAAGACTGGATTATGCGCAAGAAACGTACCCAACCAACGGCAGCCAGCCTTCTTGCAAGCAAGCGCATTGTTGTAGCTATTTGTGCAGCCATAGCCATGGTCCTGGGCGCCATGAGTGTAGATGCCACCATGCATACCTTCTCGAGCAGCACAGCCCCAAATACGACCCAAGAGCCAGTCATAAAGACAGTTGCACCCACACCGCCGCCTGACGCCACGAACAACTAACAGGTTACTCTCAGCCTCGGACTGGTATACTAAAGAGAAGCTATGACTTATCGCATCGCCCTGATTGGACCGGCTCATCCATACAAAGGGGGCATTGTTCACCATACAACTGAGCTTGCACACCGTTTGGAACACGAAGGGCATGATGTCTCGTTGCTATCGTGGTCGGCGCAATACCCCAGTTTTTTGTATCCTGGAGAGCAGCGGGCACCCAATGACAAGCCAGATGTAGCGCCATTTGCAAATACCAGCTATCCGCTGTCATGGAAGAATCCGGCAGGCTGGCTCAAGGTTGGCCGTCAGCTGCGCTCATGCGACGTGGTTATCATTGTGTTTGCGTCGTCGGTCCAAGCGCCAGCATACCTAGCCATGCTAAGGGCTAGGGGTAAGTGCCCGGGGCGCGTCGTCGCCCTGTGCCACAATGTGCTGCCACACGAACGCCGCTTTTTTGACAAGCCGCTGATCCGGGCAGTTCTAAGCCGGGTCGACCAAGTGCTCGTACATACGCCAGAGCAGGCGCAACTAGCCAAAACTCTCACGAAAGCACACATAACTACCGCTCAAATACCGCCCCACTTGCCAGCCAAGCCACAAGGCAGGCACAGTACGCAGCTTACACGTCAGTTGCTCTTCTTTGGGCTGGTACGGCCGTACAAGGGAGTAGATGTGCTTCTGCGTGCTTTAGCAGCAGTGCCAGATGTTCACGCAACAATCGGCGGCGAGATATGGGGCGGCCGCGAACAGTACGACAAACTTGTAAGCGAACTTGGCCTGCAAGATCGTGTCACCCTAACCAACGGGTATGTGCCGTCCCAGGACCTACCTAATTTGCTAGCAAAGGCCGATGTGCTCGTGCTGCCTTACCGGTCGGGAACCGCTACCCAAAACATCACGCTGGCGCATGCCCACGGCCTGCCCGTTATTGCCACCAAAATTGGCTCCATGGCCAGCCAAGTCCGTGAAGGCATCGACGGGCTGCTCTGCGCACCAGACGATGTTAACAGCCTCGCCAAGGCGATCAAACGCTTTTATGAGCCTGGTGTTGCCGCCCGGCTGCAAAAAGGCATCCCTCCATTTAGTGAAGACGAGCAGTGGGGAACATACATTGCCAGTCTGCTTGCCGAAATGTAGCACGCGGCCAGGCAGCAGCGCGTTGTTGCCCTTCATGTGCACCACTCACAGCCATAGGCGCTATAATAGGGAAATGGACCGCGTTACCCAAACGATTAAGCGCCTTGACCGCACCCAACAAAAACACCGCGTGCTTAGCTTTCCATACGCCGTTATCAAAAAATATGGCGACGACAATGGCAGTTACCAGGCGGCGCTTATTACGTACTACGGTTTTCTTTCGCTATTCCCGTTGCTTTTGGTTGCGGTTGTGGTGTTGCAGTTTTTGTTCCACAACGAGAATTTGCGCGCAGATATCCTGCACAACATCGCCAATTATTTTCCGGTTGTCGGCGAGCAGCTGCAGCACAACATTCACACTACTCGGGTAGGGCTTGGCTTGGTTGTCGGTCTTATTATTGCCCTGTACGGTGCACGGAGCGGGGCAGATGCCTTGCGCTACACTCTTGACCACACCTGGCTGACACCCCACCATAAGCGGGCGGGCTTCCCCAAGGGGATGCTGCGCAGTTTTGGCGTAATCGGGGTCGGGGCGTTTGGGCTTGCGCTGTCAGTGGTTATTTCGGGTTTTTCTTCACTTCTGGGGCACACTATCTGGCAAACGATTATTGCAAACGTACTCGGAGCCTTAGGCTTAACCTGGGTGCTGCTGCTGGCATTTCGGATCGCTTCATCTAAAGCAGTTGCTTACAAAGACATGTTTGTCGGCACGTTTTGCGGAGCAGTTGTTATGCAGCTACTGCTGACTTTTGGCGGTATATTGGTCCGCCATCAACTGCGCAGCTTGGGGTCGCTCTATGGGACGTTTGCCATCGTTCTGGGATTGCTTTTTTGGCTGTACTTACTGGCGCAGGTTTTGGTATATGCGATAGAGATTGACACCGTGCGCACGCTACGATTATGGCCGCGTAGCATCACTCCGGAACTTAAAACAGATGGCGACCGCCGCGCCTACGATCTGTATGCTAAAAGCGCCCGTTATATGCCCGACGAAAAGGTGTTTGTCGAATTTGACAACCAAGAGCACCAACGCCCGTGAGGCTTTTGGGCGTTATAAACGTAATAAGGTTTGGGCGAAGAACACGCACTAATCCACGCCGTTATTGCGGGGATCCCGGTTATTCAGGCTCATGTACTCGATGGCGGCAACAATAGCTACGATTGAGGCGCTGCAAAGCGTAATAAAGAAATTCTGCATGCCATTGCCGCCCGGATGCCACCAAAACTGAGCGATTGAGCCTATCCCAAAGATAAGCCAACCGGCAAGCAACACCAAAAATACCTCGCGCACAACAGCCGAGGCATGTTTTTTGTACGCCGCAATAGCAACGGCAAGCGTGCCCATAAGCAGGGCAAGCACCGATACGATACTTGCAAAACCATGTATAAGCACAAATGGGTCATGAATGAGCGGCCCGCATGTCTTCGCCTGCGGGTCACAATTAAGCGGCACCAAAGCTGCTATGGCCACAAGGCCGCCAAACAGAGCATAGCCAATAATGCCAAGCCGCGTTACAAGGCCACCAGTAATAAATACCTTATATTGCAAGGCGGCAGCCACCAAAAGCACGGCACCGGTAAGGGCATCGCCCGCTATGAACACCCAGTTATATGGCTGGCCAGCGGTTTGCAACTGGCTTTCAAGCGCATGCTTTACAACATCTGGGTTCAAAAAGAAGGCCAAGGGCCACGAGCTATACAGCAAAGCAGCCAACGCGGCGAGCCAAACAACGGGGCGATTATATACTTGCTGGATGTAGTGCTTCATGGGGTACGCATTTCTATCTTGATTTTAGCATCTTTGGCTGATGGTTTGCCCTGGAACATGCGCATCTGTTCCGCTTATGTCTATGCTTGTACGATTACGCTAAACATGATATAGTTAATAACTATGTATCAGCATCAACCAGATCGCTCACTGGGTAATCAACCTAGTGCAACCCCTCCAGCTCCTGATTTAATCTCCGGATCCATTCCTCAACATCCTGAACATGATTCCCGCCGCGGCAATAAGCTCTTCGTTGCCGGAGTCGCGGGCGTCATTGGCTTAGGCGCCGTTGCCGCGTGGGCAGGTTTTAGCGGCGGCGAGTCCGCTCCTAATACCAGCCCCGTGCCAAGCGCCAGTGCCAAGCCCTTCACCCCAACGCCAGAAACAACTACAGTTGCGGCATCGCCATCAACGACCGAAAGCGCATTGCCCAGCAGCACACCATCTACCACCGAGGCTGCGGTCGTGCCTACTACCGACCCCATAACCAGGCTTCAGGCTGCCGCAAACGTTTTGGACAATGATGGCTGCTATGTGTCGGGCACAACCAACGACGGCATTGTCGCTGGTAAGAACGGCGAACAATTCGTGCGCCTCAACGTCGACGTCGTAAACGGCATCGATCAAGCAAGTGACGTTGCAGGCATTATACAAAAAATTGGCGTCATCGGCATTGTCTATGGCACAGATGGTAAGTCGACAGGCCAAGTCTTGACTAACGCCAAACCATCGGGCTGGCCCGGTCTTACTAAGCTACTGGTTCCAGCAAAGACCGCACCAGACACAAATGTGCAATTCGCGGTCGTAGGAGAAGCGATCGATCAGCAGACTGGTCAGACGGCTACTAACACCTGGGTATGCAACGGTCCGGGTGCTAGACGTGCCTATCAAGGTAATGGCACTTTTACAGAACCTGATGTTCCGTTTGGCGGCCTTACTGGGCAGGACGACCAGTTCAGCTCTCAATCAGGCCAAGTCTATCCAGACGCTAACTTCGTCAAACTCGGCTAGTCCGCACGTTGTCGCTTCTCTTTTGAAACCAGCTTACGCGCTGTAAGCCACCACAATTTAGCAAACCGCCCGAGCACGATCAGCAGGGATATTGCTCCCGGAAGG
>DATCYV010000092.1:0-2767 GCA_036526215.1 Saccharimonadales bacterium (SeqCode) | reverse complement strand
TCTGTTAAACTCTTAGCATGAGTTCACTGAGTATCGGCATCGTTGGTCTGCCCAACGTAGGCAAGTCCACCCTGTTTAACGCACTTACCGGCAGCAATATTTTGGCGGCTAATTATCCTTTTGCCACCATCGAACCAAACACCGGCATTGTACCCATCCCCGACGAACGCCTTACGAAGCTGGCCGAGTTATACCATGCCCAAAAGGTTGTTCCAGCTACCGTTACTTTTGTAGATATTGCCGGCCTGGTGGCTGGCGCCAGCCAAGGTGAAGGCCTCGGTAACCAATTTTTGAGCCATATCCGTACCACCAATGCAATCGTGCAGGTCGTGCGGGCATTTAAAGACGTCAATGTCATCCATGTCGACAACGAAATCTCACCCGCCAAAGACATCGACGTGATCAACACCGAGCTTGTGCTGGCCGACCTGCAAACCGTCAGCCGCCGCCTACCCAAACTCGAAAAAGAAGTCCGCGCCAACCCTAAACTCAAGGCCGTATACAACACCGTTAAACGCGCCCACGAGTTGCTCGACAGCGGCAAACCACTCTCAAGTGTGGCAGATATCGAGCTTGAACACCTGGCCGACTTGCAGCTCATCACTGCCAAGCCGGTTATTTACCTCTTTAACTTGGATGAATCCGGCTTGGCCGACAGCACTCACCAGCAAGAACTCGCAGCGCTCGTTGCCCCTGCCCGCGCCTTGTTTATTTGTGCCAAGCTCGAGAGCGAGCTGCAAGGTCTTGATGCACCTGACGCCGCCGAGCTGCTAGAAAGCTACGGCCAAAAAGAATCCGGCCTGGTGCAGCTGATCCACGCCGCTTACGATACGCTCGGTCTGCAAAGCTACTTAACAGCTGGCGAAAAAGAAGTCCGCGCCTGGACGATCAAAAAAGGCGCTACCGCACCGCAAGCCGCCGGGGTCATTCACGGCGACTTTGAACGTGGATTCATTGCCGCGCAAATCGTCGACTATGACGACCTTGTAGCTGCTGGCTCTGAGGTTGCTGCTAAAGCTGCCGGCAAAGTTCGCACCGAGGGCAAAACCTACATTATGCAACCCGGCGACGTCGTTGAGTTCCGCTTCAACGTCTAGCGGGCTTAAAATAACACACAAAACTTTGTCACCTGCCATTCGCATGCCATGGCAGATACTCCCACCAAACAAAGACAATGTTTCGTGTTTTATTATCTGTTATTGTTGTAAAGAGCGCTCTTTATGCGAAGAGATTGTGATTTTAGGGTTTAGTAAAACTTTGGTATTCGCCGCCTGCGCATCGTAAGTGGCATGTTCGTGTAAGGGTTAAACTGACCCCTGCGGCTCGTTTGCAGCGCGATGCTGCCAACAGCTGGCACCGCGTAGTGGTTATCGCGACGCTGGGTTTGGTAGAACTGCTGCTCAATGAAGTGCTGGCGCAACTCGGTCACTCGCTGCTGGGCATAGTTTAGAATAATACGCAGCCTGCCTTGGTTCCAGCTGCTAAAGACAAGTTTGCGGTTTGGCGTCATAATTCGCACGGTACCCTCAAGCACCTGGCCGCTGTAGTCCATCTCGGAGATCATATCGAAACGTATGTCTTCGAGCGCCAGAAACATTGGCTTTTTATCAATGAGCAACAACCGCAAGTTGGTGGCTACTAACAGCGCGAAGCCGTTTTCGTACCGCCCATTGGTTGCTTGTGCGATCACCTCCCCCGATACAAGAATACTACGCAGCTCCTTAATTTCTGGTCGATTCCAGAAACGGAAGTTACACCCTACCCGTTTGAGCTGGTCCTCAACCTGGTCTAGGCTTATCATAGCTTTCCTCCTTTCTCCGGCCTAAAATGGCCGCTACTTATATGGTATGCTTCTTTTGACTACCTAGCGGTTATGTTCGTCACCGCGCATCTGCGATTTTCGTCACATAGTTTTACAGATCAAGCGAGCTTTCTGCTTGTATGAAATGTGATTTATGTCATAATGAAAATTATGTTGACGACGGACAGCCAGCACAACGCACTCGTCAACTTGTTTCATCAGGGAACGAGACTGACCTACAAAAAAGGTGAATTTGTTATTAGGCCCGGCGAATCCCCGTCGGGTATTTTTTATATCGCTCATGGCTTGGTTAAGGCTTACGATATAACCAAGTACGGCGAAGAGAATCTCCTGATCATTCGTAAAAAAGGTGAAATCCTTGGCCTTACCTGGGCAATTACCGGTGAAGACCGCAATATTATCTACGCAACACTGTCGAATGCTGAGCTCTTCCAGATTAGCCGAGCACAATTCCGTTCATTTCTGCACGAAAACCCCGCTGACGCCCTACCTCTGGTTGACATGCTCGTTAATATGTACCGCTTGCACTCGGAACGAATCATCAATCTTGAGTACCGCTCGGTACGCGAACGGCTTATATCATTTTTAATCACTACCGCCCGGCGGTTTGGCAAGCAAGACAAACTAGGCATTATTCTTGATGTCCCGCTGCGCCATCAGGATATTGCCAGCTCGATTAGTGCAACGCGCGAAACAGCCAGCCGGGAGCTCGCGATTCTTGAACGCCAAGGACTGATCGTCCGCGACAAACAATCGGTCATTACGATCACCGACCTGCCCAAGCTCCGCAGCTACTTGGAATAGTTGAATGAGTACACGGGCTCATTGCCCCAAAGTGACCGCTCGCGCGCGGTATGCGTTTCGCTGAGCCCTTCGGTCTCATCGGAACACATCCGGCTCCGCTTGGGAATAGTCACTTTGATCCAACAAGCCCGTGTACTCAGC
>DATCYV010000091.1:0-4839 GCA_036526215.1 Saccharimonadales bacterium (SeqCode) | reverse complement strand
GCTTGCAGCTAGCCACAGCCAATCAGTTTAACGCTATCTTTAGTGCCGGTGGCATGCTGTATTTCACAGTATCAAGTACGGATCCGCATGCTACGCTTGGGCTCTTCAAGGTTAAACCTGATGGCAGCAACAAGCAGCGGCTCACCCAAGATGAAATATGGACAGCGCTGCGTACCGACTACAACATAATTAGTTTGCAGACGCCGTCAGGCTGGTTAAACTATAATCTCCAGACAGAGAAGTCAGTAGTTGCCAATGCGCCCGCAAATACCGTTACGCATCTTTTTATCGAAAACGGCCAGGCAACTCAAAGTGCATGGGTCGATGTACGTGATGGCAGCGGCGTCCTCCTGCTGCACGATGATGCGAAAAGCACCGACAAAACGCTACGCGCACAGGACGGTATTACCTATCCGGTGCGCTTCGCGACCGATGGCGCAATTATCTATCGGGTAGCAAACAATGCCGAAGCCGCTGATTATGTGATCAGTACTTCGGGCGGTGCGCCGCACAAGGTTACTGACGTAACCCCAACCTACGGATACGCTCAGATATACTAGTTGCATGACCAGAGATATAACTGCATTTCAGGAACGGGTGTGGGAGTATTATCGCCGGGCCGGCCGGCACGATTTGCCGTGGCGACAGCCTGAATCGGACGGTACCTATGGCCCATACAAGATTGTGGTGTCTGAGTTCATGCTACAGCAAACCCAAGTGGTTCGGGTGCTGCCTAAATTTGTGGCATTTACAGAGGCGTATCCGAACTGGGAGGCGCTGGCGTCGGCTTCGCTGGCTGATGTGCTCCGGCAGTGGAGCGGTCTGGGGTATAACCGGCGGGCGAAGTATATACACCTGGCTGCGCAGCAAATCGTCCTCGTGCATCAAGGCAGCTTACCCAAACAGATACCTGAGCTGGTTGCTTTGCCTGGTATTGGTCCAAATACTGCCGGAGCAATAATGGCGTATGCGTACAATCGGCCCGTTGCGTTTATCGAAACTAATATTCGCACCGTGTTTATCCACCATTTCTTTGCGGATAGCCAGGCCGTGCATGACCGTGATGTATTGCCGCTGATTCGCGCGTGCCTTCCTCTTGATGTGCGTAGTTGGTATTGGGCATTAATGGATTACGGCACGTATCTTAAGCGGACCGTCGGCAATGCCAACCGACGCAGCATCAGTTATACGAAGCAGTCACGTTTTGAAGGGTCGCGCAGACAAATTCGGGGCATGGTGCTTAAACTGCTTGCAGGCGGTCCACATACACTTGAACAGCTTACACAAGTAGTCGCTGATGATCGCATGGCGAGCGTGCTGGCTGACCTTGTGGCGGAGGGATTTGTTTGCCAGGCAGGCTCGTATTACCAGCTGTGCACATGATACAATAAGCGTAAGCATGCAACCGGACGCACCGCAAAAATCGGTAATGGATGTGCTGCCGCCTCGCCCGGCAGCTAGTGTTTCGGCTAGTCCTGGGACGATGCAGGTCTCGTCTGTGGCGTCGGCTGCGTCTGCACCGCCTTCGGCCCCGGTGTCGCCAACAGCCCCAGCAAGCCAGCCTCTGGCTGTCCACGAACCCCCAAAGTTACCCGACGACTCAGAGTCTGAGCCAAAGTTAGGGCAATCTCAGCCTGAGCCAAAGCAACCGGCGATGCCAGCAGCTAAGCCTGTCACTCCAGCACCTCAAGCTCCCGAACCAGAGCGCAAGCAAAGGCCTCATCTGCAAAAACCGCCGCTGCCAACCGGCGCAATTGTGTTTGCTTTGCTAACTATGACCGCCCTTGCTACACTAACAGTTGTAGCATACCTGCAAGCTCAATAAAACACACGCGGTGGGCCCCAGGTGACGAAAGGATACTTATGACATTTGAAGAATATCAAAAACAAGCTATAACCACACTTATTAGCCACCCAGATCCTCTTATGGACAAAACAATCATGGTGCTGGGTATCGCTGGTGAGTCAAGCGAAGTTGCCGAAAAATGGAAGAAACTTGTTGCCTACCGCGACGGAGTAATAACTGCCGAGGACAAGCAAGAGCTTGGCAAAGAGATTGGCGACGTTTTATGGTATCTGACCGTTTTTGCTGACATGCTTGGCCTGTCGATGGACGATATCGCCAAGACAAATGCCGCAAAGCTTGCCAGCCGCAAAGTACGTGGTGTGCAAAAAGGTAGCGGAGACAAT
Organism: Saccharimonadales bacterium (SeqCode); assembly: GCA_036526215.1. Lineage (GTDB taxonomy): Bacteria > Patescibacteriota > Saccharimonadia > Saccharimonadales > UBA4665 > JARIHD01. The sequence continues at coordinate 2,649 of DATCYV010000091.1, read as the reverse complement.
CGCTAAGGTGCGAGCCCCGGCTGCCAACAGGGAAACCCCTTGATTTTGTCGGTATTTGCTTATATAGTTGCCCTTTGAAAACCAGATATAATAAATACATATATAACGTAGGCGAATACGAGCAAGTATGGAACGGCAACCATCCGGCGATCAAGCCGCAGAAAGCGATAAGGGGGACGGCAACAGCAAGCCAGACCGTTCATTTAGTTTTGCGCGCGTGCCGATTTTGCCGGTCGGTGAACGACCTGTTCAGCGCCAGCCCGAGTCTGAGCGGCCGCAAATAAGACTTGAAGGTATCATCAACTTGCGACCAGAGCGTGAAGGGCAGCCACCAGAAGATCCACGGCTGCATCCGGGCCTAGAGGCTCCGGCTGAATCTCGTGAAGACGACGACGACGATAGCGACGATGACGGCAGCAAGGAGGCTAAAGCTAAACTTGCTGCTCAGCGCCAGGCTGCCGCGCGGCAAGCACAGAATCAGCCGCCGGTGCATACATCCCAGCCAGGTGTCGAGATAGTAGTCTCGGCTACCCACGTAGAAACGCCAGCAGAGGCTGGATCCGAAGGAAGCGACGAGCAAGATAGCGCGCCAGTTCCGGCCCGTCCAGTGCCACCGCTCCATGGCTTTCCGCCGGTTGCGCCCCGGCAAGAAATACCGGCACCACAGACTGTTCAGGAGGCGACCCCTGAGCAGCGTATTAGTGAAACCTTTGCCCATGGGCGGGCACCAGCAGCCGAGCAAGCCGACTGGTATGGCACGGAAGACACAGGTGACGAGCCGATTGCCCAGCAGACTGGGCCAGCGCACCCCCAACCCCAGCTTGGCGCGGTAGCTCCCAATGCTGCGTACCAGCCCATTATGGCCCCTAACGTAAATCCGTACGCGTATGCCAACCCCAACTATGCTGGCCAAACCATGCCAACAGCTAGCGCAAATGCGGCACCAACGCCGCAGCCGAGTGCCACTGGCGGCGGCTTTAACCAGCCACCGGTCCAGCCTGGGTACAACCAAATGCCGCCCTATGGCCCGTACGGTCCAAACTTTTCAGGTTATAGTGGATACAACGTGCCACCGCAACCGAACCTTGGGCCTTCGTCGCCAAATGCAGCGCCAGTTATGCCAATCGAGCGGCCGCCAATAATTACACACAATCGTGATCCGCGCGTAGGTGTGCTTAGCGCTTTGCTGGGCTTTGGCTACATTGGGCGTAAGCTAAATGAACGCAAAGCTCGACAGCGTATGGATCGTATGGAGGCTCGTCAGACGCAGCTGCAAGAGAGTATTGCCGTTGATAACCGCCTTCTGCAGGAACGTCAGCGCCAGTTCGCTGCCGAACAGCAACGACAGACCGCTGAACTGCAGGGTATGCACGCAGTGCAAGAGTATGCGCCGGTTGCTCCATTGGCCGCAGAATCCCAGCCGTTACCACGGCCATTTAACACCGCGCCAAGCGGGTTTGAACGAAGCCAGGCTATCACCACTCCCGGAGGATTTAGTGTGCATGGCCAAGAACGCTCGCAACCTCAGCAGGTCCGGCCAGAAATACCTGGTCCAAATCCCATTCAGGGCGCAGAAGGCCAGCCGATGGAAATGCCCGATGTACGTGTCAACGCCCGCCCCGACCAGCATGTTGAACACAGCGCCTGGCACAATATTGTCGTTGACGAGCATGGCCATGAGGTGGCTGGGGCTATCCGGTATGGTGAAGGATTCCAGCGTGAACGCCAACAAGAGATTATTCCTGACCGGATTGCCGCAAGTAGCGGCGCATCTGCCAGCAATGGTTCGGCCGGCGGCAGTAGCATGATTGCTGCCGGTTCACCTATGCAAGACCAATACGGCAACCCACTGCATCCGGGTGTTTTGCAGAGCGGCACTACAAGCCAATCTCTGCCGCAGGGCGTACACGCCGACACTAATCATCGCCTACCAGCCTCAGCTAAACAGCCATCCAGCTTAACCAACCCATGGTTTTGGATTATGCTGGTGCTCATTGTGGCCGCCTTCTTTACAGCGGCGCTTGTTTAATCTTGCCGTGCAAACGTTCGGCGCAGCCATTCGTCTAGGCTATTGCCGCCACCTGCAGTTATGCAAAGCACAAGGTCGCCATGTTCTAGGTGTCGCTGAATTGCGCGGGCCAGGGCATCGTCAAGCTGTGCGGCATGGGTCCGGGTTTGTGTAGTGACGCTGAGCAGCTGTTTAAGGTCTTCGGGCGAGAGGTAGGGCAGGTTTTGATCCTCGCGTGCTAGATAGCTGGGCACAATGTACAGCTCCTTGACGTCATCAAACAGCGTTGCGAGTTCATTCTTGATAAAATGTTGGCGCGTATTGTGCAGTCCCTCGTACACGACTACGACGTTATCACCAGCGACTTCGTGAGCGAGCTGTAATGCACCGCGGATTTTTGGTGGTGTGTGCGCGTAGTCACTGTATAGCTTGGGCAAGATCTGCTCAAACCGGCGGGCGACACCAGGGAAGCGGTTCATATGTGCCACCAGCTCATCTACTGGTTTGCCAGTGAGCTTTTGGACAGCTTTGATAACCAGCAAGGCATCCTGGCGATTCACAAGCCCTGGCAAGCGTATGTGTGCCATGAGCGGGTCGTTGTTTTCGATGACTATCTGGTTCTCGGTGGGTATAAACGCAAG
>DATCYV010000090.1:0-11248 GCA_036526215.1 Saccharimonadales bacterium (SeqCode) | reverse complement strand
CTGACCGCCAACTGCCAGAAGACCGCGAAGGCTGGATAATTCTGTTGCCGCGTTGCCAATCGCATCAATTAGCCGCTGTACTGCGCCTTCTGGGCTGACAACGCTTTCAAGTCTTAACATTGCTAGGTCATGACTTCTGGCGGCGTCACCTAACAGTCCTGCGGTTTCGCGCATACTATCTGCTACCTGCTCTACTCTCCTACGACGAGTAGTCTCATCATCCGGGCCACTTGATTCTGGCCCACCCTCGCCTGTGCTTGTCATGATTAAGCTCCCTCCCCCTGCGTCCTATATTTCTTCGGTCTGCGCGCGCAATTCTCTTAGCATCCCAAGCATTTGTGCTGTTTCCGACTTATACAGTGCAAGCTCTCCTGCCCTTGCGCAATCACCAACCAATTCTACTGCTGGGCCGTCTCCTGTGTCGGCTGTAACCACGGCTCGGCCGGCGCATCCTGCCACTAAGCACCGTTTTTCGGTGCCGGACGCCGGACAATCTTCATTTGCGGCTTCTGCCATAAGCTCCTCTAAGGTCAGTAGGCGATATGCGCAAGTTTCAGGCGATGCGCTTTCTTGTATTCCCTCTGCTCCCATACAAAATCCCCCTTACCGTATATTCGATTAAACAGTAGGGGGATGATTTTGTCTATAACTACAACTATGGGCTGAGCGCTAGACGCGCTTGACCTGCAGGCTGTCCAGCTCGACCGGCGTTTCGCGGCCGAACATGTTGACGAGTACCTTGAGTTTGCCCTTGGCAGGGTCGATTTCGTTGATTGCGCCGTCGAAGCCCTTGAACGGACCGTCGGTAATACTGACGACATCGCCAAGCTTGTAGTCGATCTTGTGCTTCGGCTGCTCAAGACCCATGCGCTTTTGGATCTTTTCGATCTCTTCTTCGCTCACGGGAGTTGGCTCGGAGCCTGAACCGACGAAACCAGTCACACTTGGGGTGTTGCGTACAATGTACCAGGCGTCCTCAGACATCTTCATCTGGACAAGTACGTAGCCCTGGAAGATACGCTTTTCGACCACGCGGCGCTTGCCGTTCTTGATCTCGATCATTTTTTCTTTGGGCACGAGGACCTGAAAGATTTTGTCGGCCATGTCTAAACTATCTGCGCGCTGGCGGATAGATTCGGCTACTTTTTCTTCGTAGCCGCTGTAGGTGTGGATGGCGTACCACTGCTTGGTTGCGTCGTATCGCTTGCTCATTACTTTATTAATACCTGTTTAAATATTTTATCTAGACCATAATCGAGGAGGGCTACCATGGTGCCAAAAACGGCTGCGAACAGCACGACTGCCCAGGTGAGGCGCAGCGACTCTTTTGGCTTGAGCCAGGTTACCTGGCGAAGTTCCTTCCAGCTGTTGCGGAAGTACGGCCACACAATAATAAGGCTAATAATGTGAAGAACACGGTACTTGCCGAGCCTTCGCCCTAATGCACCCAGCGCACGAAACGGTGCGGCGGCGCCACGTTTGGCTTTGTGCAAGCGGCGGGGCTGCTTGTTCTCTTCGCTTGAGGCTTTCTCGGCCTTTTCGCGGACAGTCTCGGCTCTTTTGACAAGCCGGCGCTTTGGTTTATCTGCTTCTGCCACGGTTTTTACTCCCCTATATATGTAAAAAACCTACTATAGAGTAGGTTCCAACGAGTCAAGTATATCGCACGGTGCCTCTTATGGCAAGTCCATGTCGTGGTTCACCACATCGTAGACACTTCACCCTCTAGTTTGGCCTGGTATTCATCTGGCGTCAAGTAACCAAGGGCTTGGTGTGGCCGGTAGCTGTGGTATTTTGTAAGCCAGGTGTCAATCACAGCTTGTTGGTCTGGTATATCTACCACCAATCCACCCCACTGGATGCACTCCCGTTCCAGAGAGCCAATGACCCGTTCGACATGGGGTTTGTCTTTTGGGGTTCGTGGCCGGGCAAAGTACTGCGGTATACCCTGCGCCCGAAGTAGACCGGCAAAACTGCCCAGATTCTCGCTGCCGTTGTCGCACAGCACTGCCTTAGGGGCGCCCCAGGCTGCAAGGACTTTCTCCCAGGCAATACTCGCCTGGTGTGCTGAGATAGTACTGGCGACATGTACCGCAACCCGCCTGGTTGCAACATCAATTGCAACAAAGCCATAGCGTTTGTCGCCAAGGCAGGGTAAATGTTTGACATCTACTTCCACTAGGTCACCTGGGCGTTTCGTCGTCCATTCCGCCGGCTTGCGGAGCCGAGCTGCCTTAGCACGCTGCGGATGTCTTTTCGGCTTGACGGGTGGCGTCAAGAACAGTTGCTTGCGCTGGATAAGCCGGCCAATTGTTGAGGCAGAGAGTACAATACCGTAATCCCGTTTGAGAATGACCGCCAGCTTGTACTTGGAGTATTCAGGATTGGCCCGGCGAAGCCGGACTACCAGATCCTGGTGGTTGAGGGGTGTTGCCGGCATACGTGTCCGCTGCGGTCGCCGGGACTGTTGCTCGAGACCTTTGAGGCCACAGCGGTCGTAGCGGCGTTTCCATTTGTAGAACAGACAGCGGGCAATGCCGTAGTGCCGACAGGTCAGCGTCACACTGTGGTCTTGGGCATAGTCTAGCCAAGACAAACGTAGCTTGGCTGCTTTGCTGAGTGTCACCGAGTTCTGTATACGGCCCAGCTTGGGCACAATACTACCGACAATACTCTGAGTACCAACCTGTTTCAACATATGCGTAACCTCCTGAGGCTAGTCTAGGAGTGTCTACGATGTATGTGAACCTGGACAGTCCATGTGGTGAACCACTACACAAACTATCATTTTGGCCCCATCAAAGTTAAAATAATGCGAGATTATGGCGCAACCGCAAAAACTATACTGCTACGTTGACGAAACTGGCCAAGATACGAAAGGTCAGCTATTTATTGTCGTAACTGTTGTAGTTGCCGAGGAAAGAGACAGACTTGACACTTATCTAGAAGAAGCCGAACGATTAAGTGGTATCGGCAAGAAGAAGTGGGTACGTGCAAAGACTTCTCAAGATGGCCGAAATCAATACCTGGGCTCTGTTGGTGTGGGCGATTTCAAGAGCAAGCTCTTTTATAGCTATTACACCAACACTGGTACCGGCGCTTATGAACACCTCACGGTATTAGCTATAGCTCAAGCAATTAACCAGTACCGAGAAAAACACCACCTTAAAGACGACTACAAGGTTTCCGTTACAATTGATGGCCTTAAACGCGCTGAGGAAGCGCGTGTCGGTAAACAACTTCGAGAGTTGGGTGTAAAGTCAAGAAAAATCCGCGGAGCTCGTGATGGAAGCGAGCCGTTAATCCGATTGGCTGACCGTATTGCAGGCCTAGTACGTGACGCTGCAAGTGATGGCAAAGACTACAAGACACTGCAGCGTCAGCTAGAAAGACAAGGCATAATTCAAAAGCTCTAAAAAAGAAAAACCACCGTACCTTTCGGCAGAGGGTGGAACGCCTAGCCCTTGCGGGCGCCACGCGCGAGACGCAGTGTTCGGTTGGATTTTCTTCCAGTGATTATTATACACCTCAGGCTAATTTTGTCCATGTTTTGGATAAAAGATCTCCATTAACTTATGTGGCGCATCATTTGATATTTGAGCGTAATTGTTAGCACTTTCACAAACGACCAAAGCAGAATATGCTTATGTTAGGAGTATGAAACATATCAGCCAACATCAACACCAGCATCGCTGGCAAGAAGGCGCCGTTATCTACCAGATATATCCGCGCAGTTTTCAAGATACCAATAGTGATGGTGTGGGTGATTTGCGTGGGGTGATAAACCGGCTCGATTACCTCAAAGAGCTGGGCGTTACGGGCCTGTGGCTAACGCCCTTCTACCCCTCGCCGATGGTCGACTTTGGCTACGACATCAGCGATTACTGTGCGGTCGATCCGCTTTTTGGTTCGCTCGATGACTTTAAGGAGTTGGTTGCCGCGGCTCACGAGCGGGATATCCGCGTGCTTGTTGACTTGGTGGCCAATCATACGTCCGACCAACATCCATGGTTCAAAGAATCGCGCAGCTCGCGTAATAACCCCAAAGCCAGTTGGTACATCTGGAAGAACGCGCATATTGACCCACGTAGTGGCGAGCAAAGTCCGCCTAATAACTGGCGCGAAGCACTTAAGGGTAGTTCAGCTTGGGAGTGGGATGATACCCGCGGGCAATACTATCTGCATAGCTGGCATAAACGGCAGCCCGATCTTAACTGGACCAACAAAGAGGTGCGCCGGGCCATTAAAGATGTAATGCGTTTTTGGCTTGACTTGGGTGTTGATGGCTTTCGTGCTGACGCGGTGGATTGGATCGCTAAAGATCCGCTCTTCCGCGATGACCGCCCGAATCCTGACTATGTTGAGGATGAAGATTCGCCATATGACGCTCTGCTGCACGACAAAAGCCGCGGTTGGCCAACCGAATACGTTTACCTGGCCGAAATGACCAGCGTGTTCGAGGAAGAGCCCTATCGTACGCGCGCCCCTTTCTTGATTGCCGAGACGTACCAGGAGCGTCATAACCCCGCCGATGCGTATGTTGCTTTTTACGGCGGTCTTGACCCCGAACTTGCTGCACCGTTTAACTTCGAGGGCCTGTATCTTGAGTGGGAGGCATTACCCTGGCGCCGCTTTTTGCATTCGTTTTATGCTGGCCTGGCGGGCGTTAGCAAGCACTGCACGCCATGTTACGCGTTCGGCAACCACGATAACCCGCGGCTTGTAACGCGTCTTGGCACTGAACGGGCTCGTAGCGCTGCTCTCCTGCAAATGACCTTGCCTGGCATGGCCGTTGTGTATTACGGCGAAGAGCTGGGGATGCATAATGTTGCCATCCCTAAAGAGCTACAGCACGATGCGCATATTCGCAGCCGCGACCCAGAGCGTACACCTATGCAGTGGTCGGCCGGTAAAAAAGCTGGTTTTTCAGATGCGGCGCACACCTGGCTACCGCTGCCAACTGATTACCTCGATTGTAATGCTGCTACCGAGCTGCATGACCCAAACTCATACTACCGGTACTATCGCACGCTGCTTGCGCTGCGGCGTGAGCATCCTGCATTGTGCCATGGCGAGTTTAAGATTCTCGATGTACACGAGCAGGACGTACTCTGTTTTACGCGAACAGCTGATGACGAAACGATCGTAGTTTTTGTGAACTTCGCAGATCATCCGGTCTCATGTGTTGCGGATATTCCGCTGCGCCAGCTTTTGCTCTCTTCCAAACTGGAGACCAAGCTGGCCCAATTTGAGGGTGCCGAGGGCCACATCGAGCTGCTCCCGAACGAGGCTGCCCTGTTTTTGCAGTAGTGGAATGGGCGAAATAGCTTTGGTTTGAGTCTTCTCGACTGTATTAATAATCTTGAGGAGCTTATCAACCGACGCCTTACGGGTAAACTTAGTGCCGGCATACATGCGCTCGGCTGCTGTAAGCGGCCCAAGCAGCGCTGCCTTAGCGAGGCCGCTGGCCAACGCGGCCGGATCATCCGGCTTAACAAGCATGAGTCCGCCACAGTCAGTCTCGGGCAAACCACCACCGTTCGAGGCTACTACGCGGCAGCCGGCATGCTGTGCCTCGACCGATACAATGCCAAATATCTCTTGCCAAAAGCTATTTGTTGAAGGGACGACGACTATATCGTGCTGCGCCATGAGCTGCGCCATTTGCCCTGGTGTTTTGCGGGCCGGCACCACCGTAATCTTGGGATGGACGTGCAGAAGCCGTAGAATCACTTGCCCGTCCTCGGTTTCGCTGGCGGCGTCTGTTACTGTTACTTCGTAGCTATGCTGTTTCATGCTCTCCATATGGAGCGATGCCAGCAACGTATAGATGCCTTTGTCGGGTAATAAACGACCCGCAAAAAGGATGCGGGTCTTACTGTCGGTTTTGGCTGGACGTTCTACTTCGCGGAAGCAATCTTCGGCAAAGGGGTAGGCCGTGGGGATACGGCTCGCCCAGGTATGGAGCGTTTTGCCCCAAAGCTTAGACGCAAAACGGCTAGTCGTAATAAGGTATTTGCCGTCTAGCGCCTCGATATCGAGCGGCGGGTCAAGCCGCTGCTGCGGACAGTGCAAAATAACATACGACTGACGCTTGGTAGGCACATCTATGGGGTAGGTTACAAAAATGAGCGTGTCGCCGAGCTCGCTGAGCTCTGCCTTAGATTTGAGCGCTTTAAATTGGATGTCCGGCCAGTCATCGCGCCCGTCCTCTTCACCAAATCCTAGCGTTAAGACACGAGTGGGAATACCTCGCCGCATAAGTTCCCGGATTTGGCCAGCGGTATAGTTCTCGGAACCACCTCTACCAGCCAAGAATGGCTGCTTTGATGACCAAACGAAAGATATCATGCTTGCTCCTTATGTTAGGTAGCAGATGCCACTGTACGCTCTTCCATATATTACTACCGTTATATATTTAACTATGTGAGTTTTGTTACACATAAGTCGTTTGCTTGCTGGGTGCATGAGTAACTGTGCGGTATAGTGTGTGTATGATTATGCTTTTGTTGCTTGCCGGAGCGCTGGCGGTTGAGGTGCTAATGCATCTGTTCAGCGCATGGCCTCATGCTAGATCGCTCCTTGCATGGCTTGGAATACTAGCGCAAGCATTTGCGGCCGGTAGTATTTTTGCCGTGAGCGGCCTGAATGTATTTACTCTTTTGCTCGCACTCTTCGGCATATATAGAGTGTTTAATCTGCTGCGCGTTATTGAGCGCCGTATGCACGAGGATTACTTGCGCCGGGCGACACGCGGGTCAAGCATTGCGCTATCTGCCATGCAGCTTGCCGTAGCTGGGCTGCTGCTTGGCTGGGAAAAGTGGCACACAACCGGGCGTGTTGTGTGGGCGGCACTGTGCGTCAGCCAGGCTATCGTTGGGCTGATATTTATGCTATCGGTTGGCCGGACTATGCGCCGTACACAGTGGCCAAGGCCCAAAAAACATTATGCTGATGCCGATCTGCCAGCAGTAACTGTTGCTATCCCCGCCCGCAACGAGACCGAAGACCTTGAACAGTGCCTACAGAGCATCATCGCCAGTGACTACCCCAAACTAGAGGTTATTGTGCTTGATGATTGTTCGCAAAACAGCCGTACGCCCGAAATTATCCGTGACTTTGCCCACGCCGGTGTTCGTTTTATTCAGGGCAAGGAGCCTCAGCCGACCTGGCTGCCAAAAAACCAGGCGTATGAACGTATCGCGGCGGAAGCCAGTGGCGCGTACATTTTGTTTTGCGGCGTTGATGTGCGCTTTATGTCTGATAGTCTTCGCATGATCGTAAGCACCATGCTCGACCGCGACAAGCAGATGATCAGCATCCTGCCGCGGCGGCAAGAATCAGCCTACGGCCGGTTATCACTCATACAGGCCATGCGTTACTGGTGGGAACTGGTACCGCCCCGTCGTACCTTTCGGCGTCCGCCAGTCATAAGCAGTTGTTGGGTTATTACGGCTGAAATGCTCAAAAAGGCCGGTGGCTTTGCTGCCATTAAACGTTCTATTGTGCCCGAGGCATACTTTGCACGCGAAGCTATTAAACAAAATGATGGCTACAGCTTCTTGCGCTCAGATGGCCTAGGGGTCGAAAGTAACAAGACCGTTAGCGAGCAGCGCGCAACCGCCATTCGCATGCGCTACCCACAGTTGCACCGCAGGCCCGAGCAGGTCGCTCTGGCTGCCCTATGGGAGCTTATATACCTTGTCTTGCCCTTTGTGCTGGCTGTGGGCGGTTTTTGGTGGCCGATTGGCGCGCCCGCCCATGTTGCTGCCATACTTGCCTCGGTCTACCTGGTAATCTCTTACGAATACGCCGTGCTCAGTACCCGTGTAAACACCTGGTGGTTTGGCCTATTTGCTCAGCCGTTCGCCGTCATGAGCGACATCATCTTGATCCACTATTCTATGTGGCGCTACGAGTTTGCCAGCGTCGATTGGAAAGGCCGAAACGTGTGCGTGCCAGTTATGCACGTGGTGCCGTCATTGCCGCCACTTTACCCGCCAAAAAACAACGCATAAAGCATTGAACTTTTGTGCGTCTCGGTGTACTTTGGAATCGTATGAGCATGCCTGACGAAATACTAAACTACCGCGTAATTGGCCCTCTCTGCGTAGAGCTTGGCGCGCCCGCAACAAGCTACGAGCATATGCAGGAAGGGCTGACTGTAGTTGGCGCAGAGTACGAAAGACAAAGAGTGCTCGGCAGCCATATGCCGCCCGGGTTAGACGCCAATGCTATATCTTGGGCACATCTTGAGTTGCCTAAGCCTGACAGTAGAACGCCAGTTCGTCGTATCACCTGCGAAATTACTGCAGGCACATTGCACGTAGTATCTGCTGGACTCGCCCTGGCATGTGCGCGTGCAACCGAGATTAAGGCAGTTGCCGGACCACGCGGTAGCGAGCTGGTGCGCACGATGACGTCACAAATTGACGCCTATACTGCACTTGGCAGTATTGTTGACGCCGCCCTTGCCGATGTTCGCGCGCTGGCAGAAGCCCAGCCTCAAGTCATACGCCATATTCCGCACACGGCTACTCAAGAAACTACTGCAAATTTGGCACAAACACCGTAAACGTCGAGCCGTGGTTAAGCTGGCTCTTCACGTCGATCTCGGCGTGCAAGATGCGCGCAAGCTTCAGGGTGACGTATAAGCCTAGGCCGGTGCCGCTGTTTTGGCGGGTACGGTAATCTTCCGACCTAAAGAACTTGTCGAAAATCTTCTCTTGGTCGCCCTTGCTGATGCCGATACCGGTGTCGCTGATTACAAAGCTAATCCCCTTCTCTTCGGCGTGGGCAGCAATGGTTACCGAGCCTTTCTCGGTGTACTTAATGGCATTTGTAATAAAGTTCTGTAACACTTCACGGACGTACAATTCGCTCGACATGAGCGGCGGCAATGTGCCGCTGACTGCCGCCTTAAACTGTAGCCCCTTCTTTTTGGCGTCGGGCGTGTAAGTTTTGACGAGCGTATCGACAAGGGCGCCCGTATCAATGCTAGTTATGTCCACCACGAGCTTGCCACGCTCGGCGCGCGATAGCGTTGCCAAGTCGTTGATCATTTCGGCCAAAAAGAGGATTTGGTCATGCGCCTGGGCGAGCGCTTGCTTAACTTGATCTAGGTCGCCGGTCTTTTGGACAATAAACTGGGCGTTGCTGATGTTGCCTTCGGTAATTGCAATGGGCGTGCGAAGTTCGTGGCTGACCACGCTAATGAATTCGTCGCGCTCTTCTTCGAGCGACTTTTCGCGCGTGATGTCCCGCAAAAGTAGCACATAGCCGCGGGTTCCGCGCCGGCCGTAGCCGAGGTGCACCGGTGCAATGCTCAGGTACAGGTTAATCTGGCTGCCATCGGTATACTTGAGAATGAGGTCACGGTTGGTGGTGGGTATTTTGGCGTCTTCGACCATCCGCTCAATGTCAATCGGCTGGCTGTTTTTGTCGGTTGGGCGCAAAATTTCGCGCAGGCGGCGGCCTATGAGCGTGTTGTTTACATCCAAAATGTTTAGAGCGGCACCGTTTGATATGGCCACCCTCATATGGCCATCGACGGCGATTACTCCGTCGGCCATGCTATTAATAAGACTCGTGAGCCGTTCATGTTCAACGCTCGTGCGGTGCATATGTTTTGCGCGAGCCAAAAAGCGGTTAACCATAGCCGTATTATGCCACAATCCGCGCTATGCGTATATGTCGAAGGACAGAACGATTACTACGCAGAGTTTCCTGCGGAAAATGCTACGTAATCGCCCTGCCCTTCTCGCTCTCATGTGGGGTGTGGATGTGCGCCTAATACGTAGCATTTCCGTAGGAAGTCTGCGTAGTATTGGGCGCACATCCACAAGCACTACATGCGGGGGAGCAATGTCGGTTGGTAGGCGCTCATTTGTTTGCGAAGCTGCTTGGCATCGGGCACGTATTTTTCGAACTCTTGCCAAAAAGGAGCGCCGTGCTGCATCACCTTGGTGTGGACGAGCTCATGCACCAGTACGTAGTCGATTAGGTGCCATGGGAGCTGCATCAAGAACAGATTGAGTGTAATTTCTTTGTGCGTATTGCAACTGCCCCACCGGCTCTTAAGCTGCTTAACGCCTACGCTTTTGTACTCATAGCCCATTTGGCTGGCGAGCGCCTTAAGCCGCTGCGGCAGGAGTGTCTCGGCTTCTTTGCGCAGCGCGCGGATACTAGCCTTGTGTGCTGCCTGCTGCACCGGGTGGGCGCTGAGATCAAGCGAAGCCGGATAGCTAATGCGCACCTCGTTTGCAACTATCCGCGAGTTTATGCGAGTGGTCACGGCTTGCTGCTCAAAACACAGCCGGTGCGCCTTGCCGATTGCCGTGCCATGTGCCAGCGCCGCGTGCGCTCTGGTGCGGTTGGCCAAAATCCACTGGGTCTTAGACAGCGCAAACTGCTCGCCCGCTTTATACGGCACCCAATACGGCAGTGACACGCGCACATCGCCGGTAGCGCCAATGGTTAGGCGCAAACTCCGGTTCCCACGGCGTTTGTAGAGGGTTACTATGCCGATCTCGGGGATGCTGACTTGTTTGGTGGCCACGGGAGCCTCCTATCGTATGACAATATTGCGGCGGCTTAGGTCGACTCTGCCTGCAGCGGGATTGGGGATAAGGTTTACAAGCCCTGGCTTAACGAGCTTGGCGTTTGCTTCGGTGAGCGTTACGAGGCCTAGCTCGCGCATGCGGCGCATGAGGGCACTTAGCTGGGTATCAAACACGTGCTTGCCACTAATCACGATATAATCTTCGTTTTGGGGGTTTTGCATACCGGCAGCAATGCGGTCAAAGGTAGCACGGTCGAGTGCTGGCGAGTATTTGTCGTCGGCACGGCGCCGGTCGCGCTTGCTAGCACGCATGAAGGCACTTTCTAGATCGATCTGCTGCCAAATAAGCACTGGTTGAGCGCCTGATCTGCGGGCAAGCTCACGCAGCCCACGGCGCTGCAAAAGCCGCATGGCGTTAGCGTCGTAAACTACGCTCATACCGGCGTTTAAAAATTCGCCGGTCATGTAATCCATAAGATGGGTGATGACTTCGTTTTCTTCGCGGTCATAACGGGGCTCATCAAAGAGTTCGGCACGAATGCGGTCGCCATGCACGTGCGCAGCTTGCATTTCTTCGCATAACTGGCGTGCAAAATACGTTTTCCCGGCCCCGGGGAAGCCATAGAGCATTATTAATAATGGCTTATTTGGAATGACCTTTTGCATCGTATACATAGGTATAACAGA